>JBAXJV010000300.1:0-4057 GCA_037137675.1 bacterium
GCCAGCAGCGCAAAAAAGAGGAAGGGCCAGAGTCGGACATTGACGAAAACCGACGAAAACCGGCCGCCCCACAGAAAGAGCCCCAGCGCCGCCAGCAGCATCCATACGAACAGGCCGACTGCAGGCACGCGCCGCCAGACCGCCAGCAGCACTGCGAGAAATAAAAATGGCGTCAGCCAAACTATGTAGTGCGGCAAGGTCGCCGCCAGCGAAATATCCCAGGCGGTTCCAAATTCCATGCTCAAGGCGCGCTTGGCGAACAGCGGCACCAGCCACCATGCCATCAGCAGCAGCGCCAGACCGCCCTCGACCGCCAGCACGCACAGCGCCCGGCGGGCTTTGGCAGGACCGAGCAGAAGCGGTGCGATTAGCAGCACGAGTGCGGCCATGACTGAAGTAAAAAAATGCGAGGCCAGCACGGCGGCTAGCAGCAGCGGCGTACGCAGGCGGTAGCGGCCGTCGTCCGCGTCGCGCCAGGCCGCCGCCACGGCCAGCAACATCAGCGGGAAGCTGAGGCTGTTGCTGATCATGCCTGCCAGCGTGCTTGAAGCGTTGACGCCCCACATGGAGTGCGTGCGGACAAAGAGGAATGGCAGCATGGCAATCGCCATCAGCCACGGCGTAGGGCGTGGCAGTCGCAGCCAGCGCGCTGCTGCATAAGCGCAGGCCGGTAATGCAAAAAAACCAAGCACCGTCACCAGTTTGAATGCAATATTGAACGGCATAACCAGCGATCCAAGTGCGATCAGCAGGTAGGGCAGGCAGAAGTAGTACTGGAACATGGGAAAGCCGCACCACCAACCCGCCGCCCAACTTACCAGCCGGCCATGGCCGAAGAGTTCGGCGCGCAAATGCGAAGCGAGGTAATTATGCGCCGGCGTGTCGCCACCCACTGTGGTGGTGTTGGCCAGAAGCAACTCCAGCGGAAAATGCAGCGTCATAAAGGCTGCCAGTGTCACGAGTACCAGCGCGGTCAATCCATGTTCGCGCCAGTCTGCGGTGTTTTCAGCAGCGCCGGAAGCTCTCCGCCAGTCGAAGGTTCCCGTGCGTCGCCGGAATTGTAAGAAAAGGCAGGCCAGCGCCAATGCTATAGCGCCGACGGATAATCCGTTTGCCAGTTGATTTACCCCGGGCCCCCCCGTTGTGATTGTCAGCATGCCTGACACCGCAAGACTCTGATGCTGCCCCTCTGCAAGATAGTCTACGATTGCAAAAACAGGATAGCGGCTGCCCGCCGTCGCCTGAAGGTTGTTCAGGTCGAACTTCAAATGCACGGGTTCGCCGGGTGGCAGGGTTAGCGTCCGGATGGCAGCATCACAGGCCAATTCATCCGTCAGCACCAATCGCACGCGCACCGGCACAGGTTGGTCGGTGTTCGCAAGCAGAGCCAGATCGAGGGTCCCGTGCCGGTTCAAGGCAAGCGCTGCGAACGCGCCTTCTACAAGCACCGCCGGCACGGCAGGAGTCAGATGGACGGGCAGGGCACAGACCGTCGAATATTTGCGGCCCGAGTCATCCGCGTAGTGCACAGTCAGGACGGCGTGATGTATGCCGCCGCCGGTTGGCGGGTTGGTGATGGAGAGAACGTCAGGCGCTGTTTCACCGGGGGCGATTTCTCCAGTTCCTCCCCCCTCTACGCGTAGGCCCTCGAGATCAATAACCGGTTTTATCTGCCGGGCAGATGTGTCGCCGGTGTTTTCGATGCTGATTTCAAAATTGACCCCGTTGGTTGAGGCGGCGGCACGCGTGGTGATCTGAAGCTGAATCTGTCCCGCCGCCGCGGAGGAGGTGCTGGCGAGCAGCAGCAAAACGGCTGTGCCGCAGCATATGACAATGCGCGTAATGCCTGCGGATATAGAGCAAGCTGAGCTACGCCTCATTTTAATCCGTCTTAGTCACCCGCCACCTGCCACTTTATTCAACCAAGTAATCGCACCGCTGGCCCGCCTTTGACCATGCGCCCGATGATAGCCGGTTTTTCGCCGGCCCGGCCCAGTGCGGCCAGTGCCGCAGCTGCGTCCGCGTCGCGCACCATGATCACCATGCCTATGCCCATGTTGAAAACCCGGTACATTTCGTCGCGATCAACCCGGCCCTGTTCCTGAATGAAGCGAAAAACTGCCGGGACGGTCCAGGCTGCGCGGTGTACCTCGGCGCACAGGCCTTTTGGCAGCACACGTGGCAGATTGTCGGGGAACCCGCCACCTGTAATGTGCGCCATGCCTTGTACGCGCACGGCGCGCATCAGCGCCTGCACGGGTTTAAGGTAGCTGCGGTGAACGGCCAGCAGCACATCCGCCACGCTGCGGCGCGTGTCAGGAAAACGATCGCTGACCTTCAGCCCGGCGCTTTCGAAGATCGCCTTGCGGGCCAGGGAATAACCGTTGGTGTGCAGTCCGCTGGAGTGCAGGCCGATCAGCAGATCGCCAGCCCGGATGCCGGCGCCGGTGATTACGGCCTGCCGCGCGACGCTGCCGACGATCGTGCCGGTTAGATCGTATTCTCCGGACGGGTATGTGCCCGGTAACTCAGCGGTCTCGCCGCCAAGTAATGCGCACCCGTTCTGGATGCAGGCCTTGCAAATGCCGGCGACGATATCGCTGATTACATGGCGGTTGATTTTGGAAGTGCCGATGTAATCCATGAAAAAGAGCGGCGCGGCGCCTTGCACTAGAATGTCGTTGACGCAGTGGTTGACGATATCCTGGCCAACGGTATCGTGGCGACCGGCCAGGGCGGCAATTTTCAGCTTGGTGCCGACTCCGTCAGTGCTGGCCACCAGAATGGCGTCGGCGCCTGGCGAGCGGAACATCCCTCCGAAGGGGCCAACGCCGCTCAGTACGCCTGATGTCGCTGTACGTTTCACCATTTTTTTGATGGCTTCGATGCCGGCCATTTTTTCGTCAATATTCACTCCGGCGGCGGCGTAAGCAGAACCCATGAAAACCTCCTTGCGGACCGGCGCGCACACACTTTCGCGCCAAGCTTGCGCCGACATGCTACGCATTCCATTGCGCTGGTGACAAGCAGCAAGTTGTGCCACGGTAAATGCAGGGTGCGGGATAAAATTCAGACGAACCAGAGAAAACGGCAGATTTGCAGCAATAAGTCACTCTTAAGAACGAACAGGGGACCACGCAGAGTGACACTGTTGATATACGGGGTGAATTTCGCGTCGGTCGTGCCCATGACAATTTCCAAACTGGCAGTTTTACCCCATTTTCATTCCGGCGATGGCACCTGCGGACCAGGAGAGTTCACCGGTGGTCGCGAAGATAGACGCTCACCTCATCGTGGGTTCCGGCAAAATCAAAAGTTAACACCCCCTTCTGAGCCAGAAAAATCAGCCGCAAAGCCAAGCCCGTCCGGCATTCGTAAAGGTCTTTTCCCAGTTTCCGTATGGAAAGACCTGCATGCGCATGCGGATCACCGAATCCCTCCAGCATGCGTCTGAGCGTGGCGGACACCTCGTCCTCCCGGCCCGACTCCCTCACTAGTTTTTTGAATCGCTTTGTAAGTTCAACTGAAATCATTCTTGCCCCCGGTAAATTTCGTAACTTCACCGCGAGAGCGTGCCTTATCAATGGTCGCGCCAATCTTCTTTTCCGCCGCCGCCATATCGAATGGGCTTAATCCGTATTCCTGAAGCGCGTAATCACCGGAATAAACTTCCACCGGGCGTAATGCGACAATCTTTCCCTCAAATACGAATCCGATGTCGTCACCTTGAGCGGCTTTCTTGAGCCAGTATCCGAGCCGTCCGCGTCCTTCTGTAATTGATAAAGTTTTCATACTCTCATTGTAGCGTACTCCCTGGAGTCATGCAAGGTTCTGTTTTCTGGCTCTGTTTCCTGGACTGTTCGCACCAGATTTTGTCCGGTGTATACCTTCTTCAACTTTCCAGCCTCCCGTAGACTTGTCTGACGGGAGGTGTGAAGCGGAGCGTCAGCGTACCGTCTTTATTATCAGCGCATCAGCTCCTTTTTCACTCCCCAAATGTGCGGCTAAGCGGCGCTGATTCTACCGGACAGCCACTTTTGAGCCGCCAAGACGGCTC
>JBAXJV010000301.1:0-4041 GCA_037137675.1 bacterium
AACAGTCTAACAGCCTACAGCCTAACAGCCTGCGTCCCATGGGACGCTAGTGGATGATTTCCTGCTTGAGCATTCGCGATGGATAACGAACAAATATTCAGAAATGAGCTGTTCCGAATGGCGCCTGCACAATTAGTGCAGGAGATCTGCCATGCCGGGCGCGAAAGGGATTTTGCCGCCGGCGAAGTGATTATCCGGCAGGGCGAGCGGGGTGTGCACTTTTATGTTCTGTTGACCGGAACTGTGCGTATTTTTGCCGCCGCAGAGGAGGGCGCCGAGTCGGTGCAAGTAGACCTCGGGGCCGGCGACAGCTTCGGGGAAACCGTGCTGCTGACGGGCGCGGGGTCCAGCCGGCCTCCGTACGGACGCTGACCCCCGCACGGCTGCTGCTGGTGCCGCGCGAGGACTTTGATCGCCTCATGGCCACGGTTCCGGAGTTCTCCGTGGCGCTGGCGCGGCGGCTGGCGCAGCGGCTGGCGCGCGCTACGTCCGATCTGGCCAGAGCTGCCGATACCGAGAAGGCCTACCAGCGCTTTGTGACCCGGCGCAGCGAGGGCAGCGTTGTAGCCGTGGTCGGACGGAGCGAATCCGCCCGGAATCTGCAGGCCGCAATTGCCACGCTGGCCGCCGGCATGGACCCTTTGCTCGTGACCGGTCCCGCAGGAACCGAACTGCATGCGGTCGCCTGGAAAGTTCATCAGAGTGGACGGCCTGCCGCTGCCCCTTTTCTGGTCATGGATGCCCAGACCGTGACCTTTATGCGGGACGGTCTCGCCACCGATCCCCGACACCCGTTTCAGTTGGAACTAGCCCAGGACTACACTCTTTTCGGACTCAAACCTGGCGGAATGGCGCTGGGAGCCGATCATGCCTTGGGTCTGTTGCAAGTGGGACAGGGCGGGACAGTGGTGATCGTCAACGTGGAGTGTCTTGCAGAATGCGTCCAGGCACGTCTGGCAGATTACATACGGGATGGTTTCTTTCACCCGTTTGGCGGGCTCGAACCCGTGACGTCCACAGCCCGGATCATCGCCTTGACCAATGCCGGTCTCGCCTCACAGACCACAACCGGAGGCATCACGCCTGCGCTGCTCTCCCACTTCGTCAAGCACACCCTGACCTTGACGGCGTTGAATAAGCGGAAAAAGGACCTGCCGCTGCTATTTGATGAGTTGATCGCCCAGTGCGCCAGACAGTCCGGCAAGCAGATTTCCGGGCTGGAGCAGCATGCCTTCAATGATTTAATGGCCTACGACTGGCCCGGCAATACCGATGAGTTGGAGGTGGTGATCCGGCGGGCTGTGAATCTGGCACAGGGCCCTCAGATCATGCCGGAGGATATTTTCATCGGGCCCGCGCCAGCAGCTGGCCCGACTTTCAACCTCCTTAAATTCGAAGCTTTCGGAGGGTTTCTGCGCCACTGGGCCTATCCGGGGGCCTTTCAAGTTGTGACCTCTGTTTTCTTTGCCTTGATTTTATATCTTGGTTTTTTTGCAACGGTCGCCCCTGCGGATAATATTGCCCTGCCGCTGGCCTGGGCGTTTTGGGAGCCGCTGGTGTTCTGGGGAACCATCTTCACCGCGCGTTTCTGGTGCGCCGCCTGTCCGATCGGCGGCGCCAGTTCATTCATCAGCAGACACTTCAGCCTGCGTCGCCAGGCACCGCCGTTCCTCCGGCAGTACGGCATTTATCTGGCTGCCGGCGGGGTCGGAACGATTCTCTGGCTGGGGGAGGCCGCAGCCCTGCCGCATAATCCGCGCGCCACCGCCATCCTGATCATGTGCATTCTGGTGCCGGCTCTGTTGCTCAGCCTGGTGTATCAGCGCCGTGTGTGGTGTCGCTTCCTCTGCCCGCTGGGAACCATGACCGGATATTTTTCCAGCGTTTCCGCGGTGGAACTCCGTGGCAGCACCGCCACCTGCAATAACGAGTGCAAAACTCACGCCTGCTACAAGGGCAGGGACAACGTGGAAGGCTGCCCTATGTTCGAGGGACCCTTTGCCATCCACACCAACCAGAACTGCAACTTGTGCGGCGCCTGTATCAAGACGTGCGATATCAGCGCGCCGGTGTTGAACCTGCGACCGCCGGGGCAAGAACTCTGGACGGCCGACCAGCCGAGCCGGACGCTAACCGTACTGGTGCCGGTTATTGCCGGGTCGCAGCTCTACCGCAGCCTGATGGATGCCGGCTTCTTCCGGCTTCCTGAGGCCTCCATTTTCATGCGCTGGGGCGTGCTTGGGTTGGTGCTGGCGCTGGCGGCGCTCGCCGTATTCCTCCTGCTGCGGGTTGCCGGAGCGTATGTATTCCGCACCCTCCCTGGGCCGCTCGTCCGGAAGGCCGGGTTCATGGCCCACGCGTTTGTTCCGCTCACGGCCGGTTTCGAGTTGGCTTTTCAGTTGGAGCGCCTGCTGAACGGCTCCGGACACCTGCTCACACTGATCGCCAGCAGTGCCGGATTCCACGGGTTGGTGTTCGGTCCGGTTGCCGCGCCATGGGCGTTGGCGCTGGCCCAGGAGCTGCTGTGTCTTATCGGTGCTGCTGTAGCGCTGGTGGTGTTGCGCAGGCTGGCACGGCGAACCTGTGCCGGGACAACCGCCCCCGCCCTGCCCGTCTTCTGGTTCTGGCCAGTCGTGCTGCTGGCCGCCGTCTACTGCAGACTTTTCGTCCCATTCTAACTTGCGAGTTTCAGGTTCAAGGATTTCACCTATGACGCAAAAACAGCAACCGCCGCCCGGGGATTCCACGATGCCGTCGCAGGACGGGGAGAGTCAATACCGGCGGCTTGTGGAAATGTCGCCCGACATCGTACTGCTTTGCGATGAAGCTGGGCGCATCCTCTATGTCAATCTGGCCGGGGTGGAAATGCTGGGCGGGGATGAACCGCAGGCTTTAGTGGGCAGGAGCCTGGCAGACATCGTGCATACCGATTCACTTGCCCCTGTCATGGCCCGGCTTTCCGAGCTGATGGAGGAGATGCGTGAGCTGCCCTTCGTAGAGGAGCGGTTCCGGCGCCTGGACAACACCCCGTTTTATGCCGAAATGATGGCCTTCCCGTTTTTTCATCAGGGCGCGCATGTGGCGCACCTTGTAATCCGTGACAGCACCAGACGCAAACTGGCCGAAGCTCAGCAGAAGCGCCTGAAGTTGCGGCTGTTGGGAACTTTGGCGTTCGTCTCGCTGCTCCTGCTGAGCGTCGGCGGGTATTCCACCTACCAATATACCGAATCAACGCAATTCTGCGGGATCTTCTGTCACTCCGTGATGAGTCCAAGGTACTTGCAGCACAAAAGTTCGCCGCACTCCCACGTTTCCTGTGCCGGCTGTCACATCGGGGTGGGCGCTGCATGGTATGTAAAAGCCAAGCTTTCCGGATTCCACCAGATCTATTCCACCATGACCAGAAGTTATGCGAACCCGATTGCAACCCCCCTCGAAAACCTTCGCCCGGCCGTGGAAACCTGCGAAGATTGTCATTCGCCGGAGGTCTTTCATGGCAATCGCACCCGCATCACACGACGTGTTCCCGACGATGGAAACGCCGATGACCCTGAGATTACGGCGGTCAACCTGCATGTGGGTGGCAACGTGAACCGGGAGCGTCCATTCGTCGGTATTCATTGGCACGCCGATCCAAAAGTTAAGGTCGAATATCAGGCGTCTGATCGCAAACGTCTGCAGATCGCTAAAGTGCGGATCACTCGCGAAAACGGGGCGCAGACGCTGTTTACTTCGCAGAAGATCCCGACGCCTGCCTCCGGTCTGCCGTGGCGCGTAATGGATTGCTGCGACTGCCACAACCGCGTGGCCCATCGGCGCCAGAGCCCCACACAAGCGATGGACAGCCTGCTCCTGTCAGGCGATTTCAAATCGCCGCTGCCCGAAGTGAAGACAGCCTCTCTGGCGGCGATCCAGGGCAAGTACAAAACGCTGCCATCGGCCAGAGCAGGAATTCTGAAGAGCCTGGAGCAATACTATGCGGACCGGCACCCTGATTTGTCAGTGCCTGATCGGCAGCTGATCCCGGCTCTGGCCGAACAG
>JBAXJV010000302.1:0-4024 GCA_037137675.1 bacterium
GCTCCAGATGGAGGATTGGTGTCCACTTCCAGTTTAATGCGCAGTTTTCTCATGGGTCCGGCCTTTAGCGCATAGGTTAGTCGAAGAAGATTACCAACGGAATTGTCCTTCAGAAAAGCCTTTTTCACCGCCTGGCCGGCCTTGGAACGGTCATCAACCTCCATCTCGTATCCATAGGCGGTGAGTTCACGACGGACACCCTCAAGATAGGGTGCGAGAGTAAACGCTCCATGGGTTTTGCACAGGGCAAAGTCCAGATCCTCGGAGAACCGGTTCAGACTGTGAAAAATACGCAAACATGTTCCGCCCTGAAATCCAGCCTTTTCGAAAAAATCGGTCCGGCCAAGGGCGGCGAGAACAATTTCCTGAGTGATCTCGCGCAGGGACTGTTCCTCTTCGATGGATGTCCGGCAGTTGTAGGTTTCCAGCCGCTCCTGAACGATTTTGACGCTCATAGCCCCAAGTCCTTTCTAAGCCCGGCCAGAAAACGCCGCGCATGACCGTCCCGGTAGTGGTGCATAAGCGGGTCAAAGGCATCATGCTTCAGCTCCGTCAGCAAATGCTCATCTACACGCAAGGATTCCAGTACCGGAGCGACAGAGTCCCATTGGCAGTGATGAACATAGACATAATCGGACAACGCCTTAAGTGGCTCCGCCATCAGGACGCTTCCGCCGTTTTCGGCCTCAATTCGACTGACCCCGACGTAGATTTGGGACTGTGGAACGCGCGTAAAACTAAAGACTCCCAGCGGAGTGTCGAACGATCGGGAACGTTCCAGCGAAGCGCTGGTAATCGCATAGACCGCTTCGGGAATCCACCCGTGGTAAGACAAGCTGGATTCTAAACTGATGTAACTTGGGCCATGAATGCGCTGTGCCAGTTCAAGCGGATTTATAGGGGCGCGGAGATAACGTTTATCCAGGCAGTAGAGACCCCGGCAAATTCTCCAAACCTCCCCGCTGCCGACGGCCCGCTTAAGAAGCGCGTTAAGCCGTGGCCCGCTATCGTTGGCCCAACAGGCGGCTTCCAGCCTTGTAAAGACGCCGCGATCCGCCCTTTCAAGGGCCTTTTCAGTCATCGTTTGCATTTGCAATATAATGTCATATAACGACAGTTACATGCAAGCGTAATGCCGGGTGCCGCGTGCCACTCACCCGCAGGCTACCCTTTTTCCTCGCTGCCGGCATCGGATGGATCGAAGGGGCGCGTGGTTACGGTTTCGCCTTGTTTGACGAGCAGTTCGATTTTACGTTCGACCTCGCCAAGCTTGTCGCCGCAGTAGCGCACGAGGCGCTGGCCTTCTTCAAAACGCGCCATCATGGTTTCCAAAGGTAACCGCCCGCTTTCCATCTCGGCTACAATCGCCTCCAGCCGCGTCAACGACTTTTCAAAGCCCGCTCCCGAAGGCTCTGGCGTGCCGTCTGCTGTTTCTCCCGTTCCGTTATCCATGGCCTTTTTCGTCATAGCTTGATTTTACCTCCGATTCGATTGATCCCGATGCCAGCCGGTTGTGCACTCGCGTTCCCGGCGGCGCCTCTGCTGCGCTGCGCACGACGCGTCCGTCGAGGAGTGTGGTCACGCTGTAGCCGCGTGCCAGAACGGCCAGCGGATTATAGGCAGTCAGCTGGCGTTCCGCCAGCCGCAGTCGCTGCGCCGCAGTCGTAGTCGCCAGCGTAGAGCGGTGTACCATCCGCAGTGCGAGATCGTCCAGCCGCTGCTGATGTGCCTGCAGAGCGCCGGTCAGTGCATGCCGGGCCCGCTCCATCAAAGCCGCCAGGCGTGTGCGATAAAGCCGCGCCGCATTGCCAGGCTCGCGAAAGACGTAGTGGCCGGCGGTGCGGTTGTAGCGCATGCGCGCGGTCAACACGCCATGACGTGCCGCGCGGGTCAGACGCGCGGCCTGAGCTGCCAGAGTCTCTTCAAAGGCCTGTTTGCAACCAACCACCAACTCCGCAGCGGCGGAGGGAGTTGGTGCGCGCAGGTCGGCCACAAAGTCCGCAATCGTAAAATCGGTCTCGTGACCAACGGCCGAAATCACGGGAATCGCCGAGCCCGCGATGGCCCTTGCAACAACCTCTTCGTTGAACGCCCAAAGGTCTTCGATGCTGCCGCCGCCGCGGCCGACGATCAGCACTTCAAGCTCAGGGCGGCGGTTTAGCAAGGCAATCGCCGCCGCGATTTCTTCCGCCGCCCCGCCGCCCTGCACCCGCGCGGGGGCAATCACGACATGCAGATTCGGATAGCGACGGCCGAGAATGTTCAGAATGTCGCGGATTGCGGCGCCGCTGGGCGAGGTTACGATGCCGATATGGCGCGGCAGCATCGGCAACGGGCGTTTACGTTCAGGCTTAAACAGCCCCTCGGCCTCCAGCTTGCGCTTGAGCGCCTCGAAGGCGGCTTGCAGATCGCCCTGCCCGCTTTCCTCGATCTGTCGCGCGACGAGCTGATACTGTCCATCGCGCTCGTAGACCGTGACCTGACCCCAGACGCGCACTCGCAGACCGTCGTGCAGTGAAGTGCGCAGCCGCTGCAGGTCGCTTTTCCACATCACCGTACGCAGCTGGGCGTCCGCATCCTTAAGAGTGAAATAGCTGTGCCCCGACGGCGGGCGGCGCAAGTTCGAAATTTCGCCTTCAACCCAGACGCTGCCGAAGGCCTGTTCCATCAGCCCCTTTACCAAGCGGGTAAAGGCGCCGACGGTGTAAATCGTGCGCGACTTGTCAGGTTCAGGGTTCATTGCTTCACGGCAAAACAATAGCGTTTAAGCGGTGCGATGCACAACCCATTCTCTTGACCGCCTCCGGGGCAATCGCTAGCATTCAGATTTATTGAAGAATTGATGCAACATGGCACGCAGAGGAGTCGAACATGAAAGCGCGTATTGAAGGCGGAAAACTTATCGTAGAGATTGACATGCAAACGCCGGAGCCAAGCGCATCAAGAAAGACGCTGGTGGTCGCCAGCAGTCACGGCAACCAGGAGACGGAGGCGGAAGTCAACGGCAAGAAAGTCATTGTCGGGCTGAACGCCTACATTCAAAAGTAGTATTTATTCCACGGCTTCCTGTACGCGAACAATGCGTTGCGCCTTGCCAGTCGCAGCGTCAACGTCAACGATCACCCCGTCCAAGCGCACGTTTTTCTCGGCGATTTCGAACTTGGATGGCATGCCGTTGAGGTAGCGCTGAATGATTGTGGCCGCGTCGCGTCCGATCACCGAGTCCTTCGGCCCTGTCATGCCCAGGTCGGTAATGTACGCAGTATGCTTGGGCAGGATCTCCTCGTCAGCTGTCTGCACATGCGTGTGCGTGCCGACGACTGCTGAAACGCGTCCGTCGAGGTAGCGGCCGAGGGCGATTTTTTCCGAGGTTGCCTCAGCGTGCATATCAACTACGATCACTTTGCCAAGCGCCGGCTCCTTCGCCAGCAGCGCATCCACGGTGCGGAACGGGCAATCGTTTGGCCCCATAAAAACCCGGCCGATCAGGTTGATGACCGTGATCCGGCCAGCCGGGGTATCCAGTGACAGCAGCCCCGCGCCGGGGCAGCCGGGCGGCAGGTTCGCAGGACGCAGCACGCGGCGCTCTACGGCCAGATACGGAATGATGTCCTTTTGGTCCCAGGCGTGATCGCCCAGCGTCAGCACATCCGCGCCCGCGCTGAAAAGTTCTTCGGCGATTGCGCGCGAGAGGCCCTTGCCGCCGGCGGAGTTCTCCGCGTTGGCCACCACGACATCCACCTCTCCGCTATGTTTCATGCGGCCCGCAATGCGCGCAAAAGCCCGCCGCCCGGGACCGCCCACGATGTCTCCAACAATCAAAATCCGCATGCTCGCCACACCTTTCCAAAGACCCCTTTCAGGGGGCCGTCGCCACTATCCATCATTTCTCCGGAAAATGCATCAGGAAGCGTGAGCTAAGTTTTCACTGGCGTCCTGCAGGGCCGCCAGTGAAAAAACAAAAAATGATCATTAGCATCCCATAGGACGCAGGCTGTTAGACTGTTAGGAAATTCACGTATTT
>JBAXJV010000303.1:0-4016 GCA_037137675.1 bacterium
AACTTCACAGCGTCACTGATCCCAATGCCGATCCCGATTCTGACGGTGTCACCAACCTCGGCGAATACCGCGCCGGGACAGATCCGCACGCAATTGATACCAACGGCAACGGCGCCAGCGATCTGGTGGACATGCTGAACCGCCGCAGCCCCGTCGGCCCGTTTGGCCCTTCGCCGTCAGGTCCGCATCTCGTGGCCTTAACCTGCAATATCACCGGGCGTCCGGTGGTGTATGGCGAAACTGTGCAGCTCACGGCCACTTTCAATAAAGCTATGGCCAGCGCGCCACTGCCTGCTCTGGGCTTGAACGGCGGCGCCGCGCTCTCCGCAACTTCCATGACCAACCAGACTGCGACCAATACCTTCGTGCTCGCCTACGCCGTGCAAGCCTCCGATGCAGGCGTTGTCAATGCGTCCATTACCGGAGCGCATGATACAACCGGATTGTATTCGGACCCGATGCCCGTCACGTCCAACGGTATCTTTGCGGTGACCTCCGAGGTTGTCCGTGTTTCCTCCGTGGCGCAGGCCCCCTGTGTCGTCAACTTCGGCGCCATTTCCACCTTCGTTTATCAGGTCCAAAGCGCGCCGCTGCTTCCCGCCACCAACTGGGACTACGTGAGTACCTGGACCTCGGCGGTCAATGGTGTAATGGGCATCCCTGTGCCGGGCCCCACGACTAACGAAAAAATCTTCTACCGCGTGCAAAGGGAGAAACCGCCATGGTAAGGGAAAATACAGGCTGTAGGCTGAAGGCTGTTAGACTGTTAGCCTCAGGTAGGGCGCTCTCGCCGAGAGCGCCGTCTTGGACAACCCACGGTGGCCTCGGCGATACCGCCCTGCCAAGCGCTTGCGGGTTTGCGCGGGTTGCGCGCGGGTGGTTGGTGGCGCTGGTTATTTTTGCGGGAGTGACGGACGTGCCCGCTGTCGAACAGCCCACGAACGCGCTCTCCTCCGTCACGGCTACGAATGCATTGGCAGCCCCGGCGGCAACGAATCCGATCCCGTCCTTTGTGAGCGCTGCGGCTACCAACCGGCCGGTGGGCAAAGCGCTGGCCGAATTGCATTCCCAACAAGGGAAGCTTATGCGCGAAATGTCTGATTTGGATGAACGTCTGGCCGCGCTGGGACGCAAGGCGCGCGAGAGCCGCGAGGCGGCCATGGGCCAGGACCCCGAGCTCCGGCAGCTGGCGCAGCAGATTGCCGCCCAGCAGGCCGAACTTGAACGCCGGTTTCGCGAGAAGCATAAGGACGCCGACGCTCTGGTTCGTGAGCAGGCGAAAATGTTGGGCGAGTACGAGGCATTGCGTGCCCGGTTGCTTAAGTTGCAGGCGCAGGAGAGCGGCATCAGGCTTGACGGGAAGCGCTGAAAATCAGACGCCACGATTTAGTTAGAGAAAGGCAGGATTGCTATGAGGTCGTTGATCAATAGATTTTTCAGCAAGGCGATGCTTCTGGCCGCGTTAGGGGTGACCGTGGGAGGTGCCCAGGCGCAGTTCAACATGACGCTCGACGTAACGCCGCGTGCCGGCGTAACGGCTACCAAGGGAAGCATCGTGCTGCCTACCATCGTCCCGCCTTTTACAAATAAAATGGAGATCGCGTCCGGCGCTGTTCCCATGGTCGCCGTGGTGTCCAACGGCTGGCGGTTTGTCGGCTGGCAGCTAGTGGCTGGCGACGGCGCGTTCGACGACTCAACGCAAACTAACACAACCTACTACTATAATTTCCAGACGTCGGCTTCAATTCGCGCCGTCTTCGGCGAGTCGCTGACCATTACTTCGACCAACCGCGACGGTGCGTTAGTGGGCAACCCGCAGCCGTTTGGTGGCGCATCGTATGACGATCCGGCCTCCTCGATCCTGACGACCAATCTTGTCCCATTCCGGTTATGGGTGACGACCCCGTGGCCTCTGACGGCAACCGAGCAGGCCATTTGCACGGGATTCAAGGCGGCGGGCATCTTGCCGGCTACCTCAATTCTCACCAGCAACAGCGTGTCAATCACCACAAACACGACGATTGACTGGCAATGGTCCTCGCAGTACGGGATGAATGTGACAACCAACCCGGCGGGCGGCGGCACGGTGACCAGAAGCAATCCGGGCCCCTGGTATAACCCCGGCGATACGGTCACGCTCACGGCCACGCCCGGTTTCGGTTACAACTTCAGCGGCTGGAGCGGGGACACCAATGGCGCTACGAGTTTGATCGTCACTCCTGCAGTCGGAACGCTGACGATGGTGATGAACAGCGGTCACGCCGTGCTTGCCAGCTTTGTCTCCAAGTCTGCAGTGAACCTGACGATTGTCTCGACAGTTCCGGCGTACGGTCCGGTCGGTGCCCCGCAGCCATGGAGTGGCACACAGGCAACCAATAACGGAGCCTACATCACCGCCAGCGTGACGACTCCGTTCAGTGGCGGGGTGATTCCGGCTGGCATTCGCGAAATGCTGGTGACGCCCGTGTCATGGACTGGCACCGGTAGCCTGCCCGGATCTGGAGCGGGTAATAGCGCGACCTTTACAATCACAAATGACACCAGCGTGACGTGGAACTGGGTCGAGCAGTACAAGCTGACCATCAACACCAATTTCGCGCCGGGCAGCGGCGGTTATGTGACCCACACGCCGGCTGGCGCGCCGGGTAACGACATGTGGTACACGAATGGCGTGACTGTCATCATGCAGGCCTTCCCCGATGCCAACAGCACGATTGCCGGCTGGGGCGGCACGGTTGATGACAGCACTCTGGAGCTCACCAACAGCGTGGTGATCAGCGGGCCGCCAGCCCAGTCAGTGGATATCAACTTTGTGCCGAAGTCCAGCGAACGTATGATCTGGTTCGCGAATTTCGGACTCAATGAGAACGCGCCTCCCTATTCTGACCGTGGCCTGCACGGCGATCCTGATGGCGACGGCATTGATAATCAGGGCGAGTACCTGATCAGCATGCAGGCGGCCAGCAACGGGATCGCAATTCCGTCCAGTCCGGTTCACTGTGATAGCGATGGCGATAGCATGGACGATGGATACGAGTTCCATTACATCATCAACACGAATGCGCCGGGTCAGGGCGGTCAGCAGAAAAACGGGATTGCCGTGGTTTGGCCAAACGATAACTTCGGCACGAACGGCAACACGGACGGCGATTTCCATTGGTCTACAACCAACGGCTACCTGACCACCCAGCCGCTGATTAACATAGAGGAGTACAAAGGGCCGGACGGCGTGGCCCCCTACAATTTCGAGTCAATAGCTGCAGGCGGTGTGTCCTCAGACGGTTGGACCAACTCCCTCTCATCACGGACCGTCGTCCGCCGTGTCGTGAATCCTGCCGACAGCGCTGACACCAGCTTTTCCGACACGCGCTTCACCAGCGGTGACAGCATGGACGACGGCTTCAAGTGGAGCTGGGACACCTGGCAGAAGAACAACGCGGGCATGCTGATCGCCGGCACCAACTGGACTGCCATTACGAACACCGTTCCATCATGGACGCAGGTGCGCATCTTCAAGCCTTCGGTAATCTTTCTCGAGCCGGATGCCTACGGCTTCCCGCGCGGCTATCCTGCTTATGACGTCTGGTACAATCCGGATGACGGACAGCGGCTCGATAATTACGTGACCATTATGCAGAAGTACCAGGCTTCGGCCTTGTCCTCCAGCAACCAGTACCCCGTGCTGCGCCGCTATCCGCCGCCCTTTAGTCCGTCGTGGTGCGTTAATCCGTTCCTCTGGGATACCGATAACGACGGGTTGCCGGACGGCTGGGAATTGACCTTTGGCTACGATCCATGGGACCGCACTACCAAAGGTGTAACCCTGCCCGATGGCAAAGGTAATCCCGCTGGCGCCTGGTATGCCAAAGACGACGGAGGCAGACGCCATAATCAGGTCTATCTTCAGCCTAAGACCCCCGATGGCCACCTCTACGATCCCAATACTGGTTACGGCTATGCTGTGCCGCTGGCGGCGGCCGGGCCGGATACCGTTGAGTTTGATAATCTGGAACGCA
>JBAXJV010000304.1:0-3996 GCA_037137675.1 bacterium
TGAACCCTGACACCCTGAACCCTGGTTTCTCAGAGGAGGATTCAGAAGGGAAAGGCGATAACGCTCTGCTTTAACGACAGACCCTTTCGCCTGTCTGCGTGCGTCTGCCTGTGCGTACACGCAGACAGGTACACGCACAGGCAGGCCCTTCCATGTCCGATTATTGCGTATGCATTCTGGATTCTGACTCCTGACTACCTGAGCTGTTACCTTAAAACATGGAATATAAAACGCCGAATTGAAGGCGCCAGTCGTCGCCGGTATTGCCGCTTTGCACTTCTTTGCAGCCGTAGAGCCCCTCCCACCCCACGGTCAGCAGCTTGAACGGTTGCCACATTAAATTCATGCTGGCATAGCTGGTCTGGTGATAGGCATTTGGTCCTTGCGCCGTCTCGTTGGAGATATTTACGAAACCGTAACTGGCTGTCGATCGAAATTTTGCGCTCCATCCATGCGTATAGCCAACCATAGCGGACTGATACGGCAGGGGCGTCAGGTCCCCCGCCTGATTGTAGGCGGCATCGTTGTTAAAAAAGTTGTCGTTGCCATAGCGGGCGATCCCGAGGCCAACGGTCCCCTGCAGTTGCAGCGAGTCGAGCTTCGAGACCGATTTCACCATCGAAAGGCTTAAGCCCCCGCCGAAGGCGCTTTGATTGCCGTTGGTCTCGCCATCGGCGCTCAGGATGCGACCGATGGCGGCCACCTGAACATGGCCGAACGACGATTTTTCCCAGCGCGCGTTCACGCCTATATCGGGCGCACGGTTGACCTCAGTCACGGTCGGATCGCCGCAGGCATCCACTTCCGATGAGGGCTCCTCCAGACTGGCATTCAACTGCCATAGCCTGTTCAAGGGAATCTGGTAGCGCAGCAGCGGCGAACGCGAGGATACGCCCGCATTGGGCCCCTCATAATCCAGCGTATCGGGCCAGACGTCCGGGTCTTCAAAGACGCTGAAGGTCTGGCCGAGAATGATGTTGTAATACTGCCCGTAAAGATGGCGGACTCTGAAATCCAGGGGCGCACTGCCGGAGCCGAAAAAGTCGTTTTCAAAATAGAACCTCGGCGCGCCAGCCTCGGCGGGAGCGCGGACATCCAGCATGAGTCGCGAGCCTTTGGCCGAGATGCCGAAGCGGTTTCCGCCACCCTTGGCGGGATCGCCCTCCACCGGGATTTCCGCGGTGACAAAACGGTCAGCATCGCCAGGATTGGCGGTGTCGAAGATAAAGTCCACGCGCGGCTTGACATTGAGCTTGATCATCATCGCGGTATGGGGGACGGGAATGAATCCCCGGTATTCCGTGTCGAGCGTCAAATCGTCCGGGCGCGGCGCCGCTGCCTGATTATCTATAAACGTCTTACGATTGATGACCTGACTTAAATGCCCGGTCGGCATGGCGGAAGGTACAAAGGCCTTCTGCTTTTCGAGCTCTGCGACTCTCTGTTTCAATTCCTGGACAGTCTGACTGAGCGCCTGCAAGTCGCTTTCCGGAGTCCCCTCGGCAGCCCGGGCGCTAAAGCCGAAACCGGTCAAAAAAACACCTAGCATCACGACAACGGAGGGAATGATCTTTCTTGTAAAGCCCATAAGTATGCGACAGAGGATTACGTCTTCAGGCCGGACGTGACAATGGATGTGCGCCTACGGCGGAGCGCGTTGATGCAAGGGGTTCCGTGCCTTCGTTGAGAATGCGGACGTACGCCTGATAGGCGAAAACCTGGCCGCGCTGTCGTCCGCTTACCTCATGCGTAACGCCTAATTTCGACAGGTTCCTGAAGGAGGCACGCACGGTTGGTTCGGTCAGGTTCAGGGCCCGGGCGGCGGACTGAACCGTGGTCAGCGGCTTACTGTGGAGATGGTGGTGGACGCGTAAGGCGGAACCGGCGGGTTTGCCGATGGCCTGAATGCGTTGCCGGTCGGCCTCGAAGAGTTTAAGGACACGCGTCGCCGTGGCCGTGGCCTGTTCGCCTGTTTCCTTGATGCCTGTCAGGAAAAAGCGAATCCAGTTCTCCCAGGCCCCCTCGGTGCGGACTTTCTGGAGGAGTTCGTAATACTCGGCGCGGTGACTCTTGAAATACAGACTGAGATACAGGAGCGGTTCGTGCAAGGCGTTTTCCGCGCACAGCAATAGGGTGATGAGCAGGCGGCCCAGGCGTCCGTTGCCGTCCAGGAAGGGGTGGATAGTCTCGAACTGAACGTGGGCGAGCGCCGCCTTGATAAGTGTGGGAGTGGGCACGGGATCGTCATGCAGAAATTTCTCCAGCGCACCCAGACATTCCGCAAGTAGTTCAACGGGTGGCGGTACGTAGTAGGCGTTTCCCGGACGGGAACCGCCGATCCAGTTCTGGGACCGGCGGAATTCGCCAGGGGCCTTGTCACTGCCCCGCCCCTTTGCAAGCAACACCCCGTGAACTTCCCGGAGCAATCGCAAACTGAGCGGGAAGCCATCCACCCGCATGCGGTGCAGTCCGTGGTTTAGCGCCGCCACATAATTCGAGACTTCCTGGACGTCGTCCAGTGGTACGCCCGGCAGATTCGCGTCCTCGAACAACAGCAGTTCAGACAGGGAGGACTGCGTGCCCTCGATTTGCGAGGACAGAACCGCTTCCTTGCGGATGTACATGTACAGGAAGAGTGATGGTTCTGGCAGCATCATGGACAGGCCATCAAGGCGCCCGATGGCCCGATTGGCCTCCTCGTAGAGGCTCTGAAAGCCGCTCACGGAAGGCATGATGACAGGCGGCAACGGAGCGGGGACAAAGGCCCTACAGACCTCGCCCGCAGTCGATGTCTCAACGTAACGTCCGGTTGTAGAAGATGTGGTCACTAAGTAACGGACTTTCTTTACGCATCACGCAAAGAAAAGATACGGCTTCATGTTTTCGTTAGCAAGCCTATTCGAGAGATAAAATCGCTTTTCAGGCGGTGCGGGCACGGATGCCGAAAACCAACCCGAACGACTGAACGAGTGCTTTCACAGTGGTTATGACACTAAGCTGGAGGCGTAATATCAAGCTGAAGCATGATCCTTCTCATAGAGCCACGCCGCCTGTTCTTCGTGGCCGAATTCAATTATTTCTGGCCAGGTCCGATTTTCCTGCCGCTGAGCTTCGCGCCGTTCCCGGCCAACTTGATCTGTGGCACGTGCTCCAGCCAGCAATAACCGCTGCTGAGTTTCTGGCCGGCCAGCGTGCCTTCCGTCGTGCCCCAATACTCCATCAGCGCCGGGTTCCAGCCCCACATGCTGAAGGTCAGGTTCAAGTCGCCGGCAGAGGTTTTGGCTTTGATGGAAAACACCTTGCGGGCCTCGCCCTGTACGATATGAAACTCCGAGGGAATCACATACTTGCCGTTGATATACAAGCCGGCATCCTTATACGGCCCGGTGCACACGAAAATGCCCTGGACCTGGTCGGTGGCAAAGGGCACCCACCACTCGTTGCCATATTTAAACAGGGCAGTCCGGTAATCGGCCGCGCCTTTTCCGCCGCAGAAGTAGTTTTCCAGCTCGCCGAACCCGGAAACCTGAATCTTCTTGCCGGCGAGGGTAATGCTGCCCGAAGCCAGCCCCGGCTCTTCAAATCCTGCGCCGGGCGATCCGGGCACGATCATAACGGGCTGGTTGCCCTTGTTGTACCAGAATGAAAACGGGGTCAGGAGGGTCAGGTCGGCAGAAAACTTGTCGGACTTGAACTGGATCCTGGTCTGGTCATTGCGAATCGTGTAATTCAGAGAACTGCTTCCCTCCCGGGCGACAAAACTCAACTTGTCGGCATCCTTGTCAATGGTCGCCACCACATTCATGGAGTAATCGTCGTGTTTGCCGGGGGTTTTATCGGAGCTGATCACAACCAGGATGGGCGGCGTCATGGCGCCGGTGCCATGGTAGTTCACGCAAAAATAAATGGCGTAGCGGTTGCCGTCGTCGCCCTTGCCGGAGAAATTGAACCAGTAGTTCCAGCGTGGCAAGCCACCCATTTCCAACTGGGCCACAT
>JBAXJV010000305.1:0-3996 GCA_037137675.1 bacterium
TCATGAGCGCAAAGGTATCGGCGGCAGGTGGCATGGTCAATAAAATTCAAAATAAACGCTTGCTACATGGGCGATAATATACAAATGTTTCGTTGTAAGTGATTTTTTGCCGGGTGAATAATTCATAATGCCACGCAACGTGGCTGCAGCCGGACGGGACAGATCACCGATCATTTGCGTTGGCATTTTTTGAGAACGGTCGGAGAGCAGATTGCTGTCGCGACGGGATTTCCATCCCGTCGGGGGGCAGATCGACGACGGCATGATGGCGCGGGGCGCCATCTGAATGCCGTCGCTACAGCAGAACGGGAGGATCAGACATGCCAGTTCGATATGAGACGCGACCGATGCTTCAGGCCGTCCAGGGACGCAGAGCGCTGTTGCTCATGGCCGCCTTCGCGTTTTCGGGCGCTGAGTTCGCGGTGGCCGCGAGCCGGGTTGCGAGTGTCTCCGGCAACTGGAATAGTACCGCCACCTGGGGTGGTCTTTCCGTCCCGGTGTTGGGGGACACGGTGACCAACAACGCGGGCGTTACGGTCACCGTTCCCACCGCCTACACCGCCCAGTGTGCCACCCTCGTTTTCACCACTAACAGCGGAGCCTCCTCGATCGTCCTTGCAGACAGCACCTCCGCGCTGTCGGTCACCGGCGCCGTGACGATTCAACGCAACGGGAGCGCGGTCAACAAGATCGACGTTGGCGCGGGCGCTTTTTCAGCCGGTTCCGTGGTCCTGTCGGGCACAACCGGTGGAGCCCAGCTCAGCCAGTTGCTGATTTCGACGGGGACGGCCAGCATCAGCGGGAACGTTACCTCGGCCGGGGTTGATTCCCAAATCATTTTCTCAGGCTTGGGGACCTTGAATGCCGGCGGCACGTTCCTGAGCGGAACGGCCGGGACCTTCACGCCCTCAACGGGCACGGTGAACTACAATGGTGCCGCCCAGACCGTGGGCGTCTATAACTACAACCACCTGACGCTCTCCGGCAGTGGCGCGAAGACGATGACCAGTATCACGAACCTTACGGGGAACCTGACGATGAGCGGAGCGGCGACAGCCACGACGGCAACCAACCTGGCCATCGGCGGCAACCTGGCGGTCTGGTCGAACACGACGCTGACGGTGGGCGGGTTTACTTTTGCGGTGGCCGGGACGACCTCCGTATCCGGAACCTTGGCGCACAACAATAATACCGGACTGAAAACCTACGTTGGTGATGTAACGATTAACAGCGGTGGGATTTGGAATGAGACCACGGCGGCCATTGGGTTTAGCTTTGCGGGGAGCCTGCAGAACGACGGAACGTTGACCGTAATTGCCAACTCGAATGGGGTGCATACCTTTACGGGAGCCGGCAAGACGTTGAGCGGGGCCAACGCGATCATCCTTCCGCGGGTCACCCTCGACGGATCTTATTCGAATGCCGGCACCCTGATCGTGTCGAATTCACTGGCCGGGGCCGGTGCGCTGACGCAAGGGGCCGGGGCCACGTTGAGCTTGGGGGGGCCCACCAACACAGCGATTCCGCTGGCGACGCTGAATGCTTCGGCCAATCCCAATACGGTGAATTATGGCGGAACGGCTCAGACGGTGAAGCCCGTTGCCTATCACCATCTGACGCTGTCCGGGAGTGGCGCGAAAAATCTGACGGATGTCACCACCCTCGGTGGCGATTTCACCGTTGCCGGCAGTGCGACGCTGCTGAGTAATGCGGTGCTGGCCGTGAGTGGAGTATTCAATTACGGATCCAGCGGCACATCCATTTTGACAAACAACGTGAACGCCGGATCGCTGACGATGGGGGCCGGCACGCTGAATCTGGGCACGAATTTGACCCATGTTTTTACCGGCGCGTGGACGCGGACGGCCGGCACTCTCAACGGGGGTTCCAGCCTGCTGAAAATTGGGGGGAATGTCAGCGGTGCGGGGGGGACATTCACGGCCGGCACCGGGACCCTCGAATGGAATGGGGCGGGGGATCAGACTCTGGCCGCTGTGACCTATAACCACCTGATTCTCTCCGGCGTGGGCGCGAAATTTATCGGAGCGGGCTCGATCGCGACGGGCAATGTGAGCATTGCCACCGGCACCAAGGCCAACTTGGAGGCTGGCTTGAACCTGAGTGTCGGCATGCTCACGCTGGGAGGGGTGGGTAAGAACAAAGGAACTTGGGGTTCCAGCAGTTCAAGTGTGACCTACACCAATGATGTCTTCTTTTCCCTGACGACCGGCTATTTGACCGTCACCACGGATACGCGGTCCGATACCGTCACCTGGCGGGGGACCGGTGACTGGTTTGCGGATACGGGTAACTGGAGCAACGGGGTGCCAGGGCCTGGCTCCAACGTCTGGATTGCCTCGGGCACCGTGACGCTGACGAACGTCTCTCCGTTGCTTGCGGAAATCATCATTGGCGCGCCGGGTGTGAGCGCGGGGACCTCTCTGGTGTTCACCAATTGGAGCACTTATCTGGCGGCGAGCAACGTGACAGTTTTGAGCAATGGAGTGATGACCCTTCCGGCGGCTTTTACCACCAGTCAGATGTCCAACCGGGTCTGGGTGGCGTGCACGAACTTCGCGCTTGAGAAGGGGGGTCAGATTCTTGCCGATGTGCGTGGGTTTGCCGGGCGGAATGGTCCCGGGAAGGGGGCGGATGGCTCCGTGAATCAGGCTGGCGGAGGTGGTGCCTATGGGGGGAAAGGCGGCGGATGGGGGGGGGTAGTGGCGGGCGGAAGTCCGTATGGTTCTACGAACGCGCCGCTCGATCCCGGCAGTGGCGGGGGGAGTGGAAATAATGTTGTTTATGTCGGCGGAAACGGCGGGGGTGCTGTTCGGATTGATGCCTTCGGAGGCGTCGTGACGATTGACGGGACCGTGTCCGCCAACGGCGGGGCTGGTGGAGTTCATAGTTATGGCGGCGGCAGCGGTTCCGGGGGGGCAATCTACATCACCTGCGCCACCTTTGCGGGGAGTTCGAACGGCCTCCTGCGGGCCAATGGTGTCCCGCCGACTAACGGTGGTGGCGCCGGCGGTGGCGGCCGGATCGCGGTGAATTGCGCGAATATGGTGCGCGAAAACGTCAATGTCCGATTCGAGGCGGCGGGCGGAACCACGGCCTGCGGGATGGGTACGTTATACCTGTCCGACACCAATCTACTCTCGGAAACCCTGACGCAGTTCAACAATCTCAGGATTGTTATTCCCGGTTTCACGGCGTGGCAAGTTCCTTATCTGGCCATCAGCAACCGCGTGGTGGCCTTGGAGGCACTGGCCCGCGATGCATTCACGCTGGTGGTGGCAAGTGATTTGACCATCACCAATGGCGGATTGAGCGTTGGGGGACAGCCGGTCTCCAAGGGTGTGAGCGATAACCTTTCCGGTACGGCCACGAATCCCTCCGTGACCGTGGGCGGGGCGCTGCGACTGACTGGCGGAAGCATGTTGCGGGTGGGTGTGAACGGCTCAAATTCGCCGGTCAGGCTGACCGTGAGCAATGATGTGTGGGTGGCTGACAGTGGAAGCAGCCTGATCGTTGGCGGGACGAACCAGATTCCGCAAACACTGGCGAGCATCGGGGGCGCGTTAATATTGACGAACAGCGGTTCGTTGTGGATTTACAGCGGCAAGACGAACGGCATCGCGTCGACCAATTATGGAGCGTTGGTGGCGATTACCGGTGCGGTTGCGGTGGGGGCCGGTTCCTGGATTTATCCCTTCTCGCAGTCAACGGATGGCGGCTCGGTCAAGATGCAGGCGGCCAGTCTGAGCGTATTGAGCGGGGGCGGCATCAATGCGGACAGTCGTGGTTATAATTATGCGACTGGTCCGGGCAAGGGTGGCAATGCTGCAGTGAACAAAAGTAGTGGCGGCGGCGGATATGGGGGGAAAGGTGGCGCTGGAACAGATGGCGCGGGCGGGAATCCGTATGGCTCCACAAATGTCCCGCTCGGTCCCGGCAGTGGCGGAGGTATTGCGAATGGTGGAAACATCAACGGCG
>JBAXJV010000306.1:0-3974 GCA_037137675.1 bacterium
ACTGAGCCTTTTAAGACAATCTGCGCGTGGCCACGATTCCAAGTCTGGATCGTGCTGGCGGGGTTGCTGCTGCTGTCCGGTTGCGGACTCTCCACAGACGAAAAGGTGAATCGCGCCGTTAATGATCTGCGGGCCGGCCGCGCCGCAGCTGCCGAGCGGCAGCTGAAACGCATTGTGACACACTCGCCCAACCAGGCGGATGCCTGGGCTAATCTTGGTATCGCGCAACTCGGCCTGGGTCACACCAACGAGGCGCTGACCGCCTTCGCTCAAGCAGCCAAACTAGCGCCGGACGATCCGCGTCCTCTCGAGTTCATTGCTGATGTACATGCCCGCCGCAGCCACTGGAGCGAAGCGCGGGCGGTGCTCGTTGCAGCCGACCGCCGCGACCCGCGTTCCCCGCGCCTGCTCACGGCTCTGGCGCTCTCCGAATGGCATGCCGGCACCCCTGCCGCCAGCCTGGTTCACCTTGAACGCGCCATCACATTGTCACCCCACTACGGGCCCGCGCTTTTTGCCATGGCCGTCATTCAACGCGACACGCTTCGCAACGAAAGCGCTGCACGCTTGTGGTTCGAGCGTTTTCTGGCCGCCGCGCCCGGTGATCCACACGCTATCGAAGCGCGCCGCTGGCTTTTTGCCACACCGGGGCGGCTGCACTCACTGACCGGTCAGGACACAAAAGAAGATGGCGCAAGCTCAGCGAACACGCTCTGGCAGGCTGCTCTGGCCGCCGAAAAAGAAGACGCCGACAGCGATGCCGCCGCACTCGCCTGGCGCGAGTTTCTGGCTCGTTGTCCCGGCGACCGGCGCGCTGCCGAAGCCCGGGCAAAATTGGTGCGCATCGCTAATACGGTATACAACTACGGCATTCGCGCCCAGCAGGCCGGGCGCCCGGCGGATGCGATTCCTTTCTATCTGCGCGCCGTGCAGTGCCGCCCGGAAATGGCCACGGCCCACTACAATCTCGGCCTCGCCTGCCGGGAAACCGGCGACGCCAGCCAGGCTCAGACAGCATTTACCGCCGCCGTCGCCTCCAAGCCTGACATGGCCGCCGCGCACTACATGCTGGGACTTACCCTGCGGGACCTCGGCCAGACGAATTCCGCGCTAAAGTCGTTTTCCGAAACGCTGCATAGGGATCCGAACTACGCCGACGCCCATTTTGCTCTGGCGCTTTCTTATGCGCCACACCCGCAAGACCGCGCCCTCGCCAGGCACCATTTTTTGCGCTACCTTGAACTTAGCCCGGAAAGTTCCTGGGCAACCGAAATCCGTCGCTGGCTTTCGGAGCACCTGTAAATTATAGGCTGTAGGCTGTTAGACTGTAGACTGTCAGGAAAAACAGCGAAAAATGCGACATAATTCATGCACGGTTCTTACTCCGACCTACAACCTAACAGTCTGACAGCCTACAGCCTAAACAGCCTTGTGAGTAGTTACGAAAACACACACGCAAAAAGGGGGTAAAAATGGTCATGCCAACCTGGCTGGCGCAGATTCATCCGCTGGATGCCATCGGCGTCTTATTTGTTATCGTTTTTATTCTGATCGGTTTAAAACGGGGGTTTTCTGCAGAACTGGCCGGCTCGCTGGCGATTCTCGGAGCCATCGCGGCTGTATTTCTACTCGTGGATCCGGTCTCCGACTGGCTTGTCTCAAATACGCAATGGAGTCAAAGTCAGGCTTACATCGCCGCCTTGTTCGTTACCTTCGTAGTCGTCGTGATGATCGTGGGACTGACTTACTCGTTGCTGATCCGTGTTGTGAAAGTGAGTTTTATTGCACCGCTGGAATTGGTCGGCGGCGCCATAATCGGCGGACTACGCGCCATAGCGCTGGTTTTCATTGTCGTGTTTCTCTGCCAGATGTCGCCTTACCCAAAAGTCAATGCATGGTTCGGGCCGCCTTCCCGGCTGGGCATGTTTGTCCAGCAACATCAGGCACGGGCTACAGAAATCATCGTCCGGGAAACGCAGGATACCCGCGCAACTATTCAACAACACCGCTCGATTCATAAAAAGTGACCAGCTTTTTTCGCTGCCCAATCTTCCGATGATCGCCAAAGCCGCCATTGAAAACATTCGCGCCCGCAGCGACATAGCGGACGTGATCGGCACCTACGTCACGCTTCGCAAAAACGGATCCGCCTTTAAGGCGCTCTGCCCTTTCCACAAGGAAAAGAGCCCGTCTTTTCATGTCAACCCGCCGCGCCAGATTTTTCACTGCTTCGGTTGCGGAGTCGGCGGCGATGTTTTTAAGTATGTCATGCTTCAGGAAAATGTGGACTTCATGGGGGCTGTGCGCCTGCTCGCCGAACGCGCCGGCGTACCGGTCGAAGACGAGCGCCAGTCCGGCAGCGGAGCAGGAGCCAGTCAGGATGCGCGCCGCATCAAAGACCGTCTCTATGCAATCCATGAAGACATCGCCACATATTATCAGGAGTGCCTGGCGCACGATCCCGCCGCACAGGAGGCCCGCGACTACCTCGACCGCCGCCATCTTGACAACGACGCCCGCCTGGCTTTCCGTATCGGCTACGCCCCAAACAGTTACGACACGCTGATTTCATGGGGCGAAAAGCACCGCTATACGCCAGAGGAATTGGAGCAGTCCGGACTGATCGCCCGCGCGCCAGACAGCGGCCGGCTCTACGATCGCTTCCGCCACCGGATCATGTTCTCAATCCGCAACGAACAAGGCCGCGTAATCGCCTTCAGTGGACGTATCCTCACCGCCGACAAGCAATCTGCCAAGTACGTCAACAGCCCTGAAACGTCGCTCTTTCACAAAGGACATGTGCTCTTCGCCCTCGACCGCGCCCGTCAGGCGATCCTCGAACGCCGCGAGGCGCTGGTCTGCGAAGGGCAGATTGACGTCATCCGCTGCCATCTGGCGGGAGTGGATTGGGCCGTGGCTGCGCAGGGCACCGCCTTCACCGAGGATCACGCCCGCACGCTTAAACGTTACGCCGATAGCGCGCTGCTCGTGTTTGACGGCGACGAAGCCGGGCGCCACGCCGCACTGCGGACAGCCGGGGTGCTGCTTCAGGCAGGGCTCGTCATCCGCGTCGCCGCGCTCCCGCCGGGCGAGGATCCCGATTCATTCATCCTCAGCAACGGGCCCGACGGCTTCCGCACTCTGATCGAAAGCGCCACGACAGCGCTTGATTTTCAAATTAAAGCCGCGCAGGCCGGCGGCTCGATCAGCGACGAGGCCACGCATCTGCGAACCGTTACCGCCGTGCTGGACTTCATCGCCCTCGCCCCTCAAGCAATGCAGCGCGAAGAACTGCTGCGGCAGGCAGCGCAGCGTCTTTACATTGCCCCCGAAGCACTGCGCGTAGAATTGATCCCGCGCCTGCGCCGAATCGCATTGCGGACTGATCCACCCGCCCCGCCGCCTGATCCAGTATCCGGCCCGACGGTGGCAACACCTGAACCAGATGCACCGCCGGCGGCAGATGAGCGCGTGCTGGCCGAACATCTGGCGGCCAATCCGGCGTTGGCACCACTTGTGGAACAGTACCTGCCGCTGGCACTGCTGCGGCATACGCTCTGCCGTGAATTCATCGCCGCCGTACTCGCCGCCCACACGCAGCCGGACGGAAATTTCATGGACATGATTGCCGAACGGGACGACGAGTCGCGGCGGCTCACCACCTTCGCAGCGCTGATCGTCAGCGCTCCCAGCAAACCAACGACAGAGTATGCCGACGATAAAGTCGTTAAAGACGTCATCCTGCGCCTTTGGCGCGCCCGGCTCACCGCCAGGCGCAGCACTCTGGCAGCTCAGCCCAACGCCGGCAGCGACGCCGAACGCACACAACTTACGTCCGACATCCAAAAGCTGCGCTGCTGGGAAACCGGCGAGTCAATTGTCCGGGCGCAGATGGGTTGAGGGTGGAGGGGTTCTCCACACGCCACCTTCCACTACGTCTTCCTCCGCGGGCTGCGGATGCTGGTCAGAATCTC
>JBAXJV010000307.1:0-3926 GCA_037137675.1 bacterium
TTCGACAATTGAAATCTGCAACCCGCTCGTCGTCAACTGCTTCCGGAACACGGTGCTGGAAAACTACCACGCCGATTGGCCACAGTTCACCGGCGAGAAGATGAAGGCGCTGATGAAGGAGGCCGTTGATCGAACCTACACGGCCTTATGTGGCATAGTGAACCCCGCCACGCCATTCGACCAGAAGGTCATGATCGACTCCCTAGCCTGGAACACACCCAAGGCACCACAATGGGACCGGCCACGTTTCGATCAGAACATGCTCAAGAATATGGAACGTGCGAAAACGTTGAACGGCAATCTTCCCGGCTCGGAACAACACGTCCGCCTACCCAGTTGGGACGACGCGGCGTCGTGAGGTCCAGACAGAACTGATATCCGCCGCTCAAATCGCACACTACGCACACTCACTCTTTCGCCGCCGGTGAACCTACGGCACAATCGTATTGTTGGCTTTCCGGGAGGGTCGGGCTCTGTCCCGACCATCGGCGCACGATTTTTAACAGATTCTCAGATGTGATCATTCGAACTGGGCTCAAGACCAGTTCGAATTACGCAAAGAGCTCCTTCAGCATGCCGATGACGGCGTCGCCGATCATGCCCAGGGCCTCCGGCGCCAGCTTGGACCCCGTGCTGGTGCGGGTTTCGTAGCCGCCGCGCTCGAAGGCCTGCGGGGTCGGCACGTAGCCCACATAAGTGTTGGACATGTGCGCCATGAACGTGAAGGCGGCCGGCGAGGCCAGCTTGATGCGCAACTGCTCCTCGACGAACGGCTCGCCCGGAACCGACACCAGGGCCAGCGTCCCCAGCCGGAAGACCTGGATCGGGTAATCGAACATCGGGGTCTTCCGGACATGCTCGGCCAGGTCGATCCGTATGGCGGCATAGACCCAGTCCCACTCCACGACGGTCTTTTCGGCGTCTTTCCAGATGGGCTGCGGATGCTCCCGCAACAAGCGCCGGGCGTCCGCCAGCTCCTGGTCCGTCGGCGACCGCAGCGGGAGCTGCAAGGACTGGATCCGCCAGTCCAGGACCGGCGCGTCGATCGCCGCCAGGCGCGGGAGCACGGCGGCGGTCGTTTCCGTCAGCTTCCGGCCCATCTCCGGGTAATCGTCCTGATAGTGCGAATCCTGGTGGTTGCATTGATGGATGTTGCCGCAGAACCCGTTGACGAGCATGGCGACACAGTCCCCGCCGAGCAGGTCGCGCACGCCGTTGCACCAGGCACCCGGCCAGCCGGCCGAGATCCAGCGCTGCGGATAGCCGTGCCCCGGGTGGCAGGTGTGATGGAGCACCGCGGCCAGCGTCCGCCCGTTTTCCGCCGTGAAGGTCATGACCCCCACTTCCGGATCGATGGGCCCTTCGCAATAGAGCACATCGGGATTGCAGAGGCCGGGATGGGTCCTGGCCGTGCCGTCCCGCATCACGAACCGGCGGTTGAACGCCACGCGGCCGTCGACGCCCCGGCCGACCTTGACCGTTGCCGGCTGCAGAGATGCCAGCGCCTTGCCGATCGCCTGCAGCACGCCTTCGACACAGACCGGATTGTAGCGGTCGTCGCCGCCCAGCAGCCAGGGATATTCCCGGGGAAACATCCCCCAGTCATCCTCGTCACAGACGAAAAAGTGGCCGACCGACGGCGCCGCGTGGTTTTGGACCACGTGCACCATGACCGTGGCCGGGTCCAGCCCATACCGCGCGGCCGCCTGCTTCCGGATCGTGTCGGCCCACTTCCGCGAGATGGCCAGCACGTCCAGCGAGAGCCAGCACACCCGTTTCCCGCCGGCCTCGATCACCAGGGCTTTGGCAAACAGCGGATCGCGGATTTCTTCCACCGGCCGGTAGCGGCCGATGTCCCCGGCGATCTGGATGCCCTTGGCAGGGGTGATGTCCGCCTCGCCTGCGCCCACTCGAAGTTGCGGTCCGGTAGTCATGATTCATGCCCTTTCTCTATTAGCTCCAGGCTGGAATTGGGGTCTTCACAATACTTTACCCCGGAGTGTCAGGAAACGCCGCAGGAAAGGCGTCTTCAATCCTTCGTTTTGCCGCGCCCAGTATCACTCGCAGTCAATCCGGTTCCCAAAGTCAACGCTGTCCGCCTCCCACCATCCCGCAATCCCGCAATCCCGCAATCCTCCACTTCCCGTAGCCTTATCCGCGCCATCCGTTAAATCCGTGGTAAAAAATCCCTTTGGCGCATTTGGCGCATTTTGGAGGCCCCGTGCCAACAAGGCCGGAAAAGCGATTTCTTATCTCTTTCTCTATCCCTCGACGCCGAGCTTGCGGGCCTCATAGACAATACTCATGCCCCCGTCGGCGATTTTGCGGGTAAGAATCAGGACGGATTCGTCTTTGAAGTCCAGTGCGATGGTTTCAGGTGCCATGCCTTAAATTAACTGGCAAAGCTGGGTGCGGGTCAATCCTTATTTTTGCGGGCCATCGAGGGCGCCGTGACATTGCATCTGGATCGAACCCTGTGCTATAAGTCAATCCTTTGGGAGGTGAAAGTGAAAAACGAAACCGGCATTGAAGTTGAGGATACCCGACACGCCCGCCTACAGGCGTCCGCTGATGGTTTGCGACGTTTCCAGGACTCAAAATTCGGCATGTCCGTCCACTGGGGATTGTATTCGTTGAGCACCCATGGGCGCGAATGGATTTATTTTGACGACCGCATTCCCTATGAAATCTACCGGCGCCGCATGGAGCAATTCAATCCGATACGGTTTAACGCCGAAGAATGGGCAGATCTGATGGTTGAAGCCGGACAGAAAATCCTGCTGATCACCTCCAAGCATCACGACGGGTTTTGCCTATGGGATACGGATCACACTGATTTCAAGATCAGCAACACGGTTTTCAAGCGGGACGTATTGGCCGAACTGGCCCCGGCCCTGCGGGAACGCGGGATCGCCCTGCACTTCTATTATTCTTTGATCGACTGGACTCATCCCTCCTACCGAACGGATTGGCCCGCCTACGTCGCCTATTACCAGGCCCAATTGCGCGAGTTGTGCACACGGTTCGGTCCCCTCGGCGGCATACTTTTCGACGGGTACTGGCCGCGCATGAAATTTCCGGACGATTGGTTTGAATTCATGTATCCGCGCGGGCCCTGGGATCTGGCCGGAACCTACGATCTGATCCATGGGCTCCAGCCGGATGCGGTGATCGTCAACAACACGCACCTTTTGCCGCTGAAAGGCGAGGACTACCAGATATGGGAGTTGGATTTGCCCGGTGAAAACACGATCGGCTTCAATGGGACCGAGATCGGCGACAACCCGACCGCCTGCTGGTGGAATGTGAACCAATGGTCCTACCAGCCCTGGAACCATTGTGTCCGGAGTGCAGAGGAGCTGTTGGTGACGTACCGAAAGCTTCGCGAGAAGAACTCCGTGTTTTTCCTGAACGTCGCTCCCCGGCCTTTCGGGGATATTCATCCCGAGGAGCAGCGGGTTTTACGGGGAATGGGCCAAACCATCCGCCGGTTAAACCTGTAAGGAATAAAATCACCGACAAACTCTGTTTGCGCGGGCTGATTTTGAGCGCAGCCGACGTCCGCAAGATGATCGAACGCAGCCTGCGACATCTTGGATTGTGGCCTGCCCTTCGAAGCCCTGGCGTAGTTGGGGCACAAGGCGTCCGCGTAAGACCCGCCACCGGCCCGCCGTCACACACATGTGACAGGCGAACGGACACTCGGGCCCTGGCTCGAAGATCCGTCCACCGACTACGACGCCGAACCACCTGTGGTGAGCGTAGTCGAACCAATCAACTTGTCCTCCATAGCTTTAGCGTAGGAGGATGGCGTACGCGACCAAATGAACCCAAATGTGCGGCTGAGCGGCGCTGATTCTACCGAACAGCTACTTATGAGCCGCAAAGACGGCTCGGCGAGACGCCTCGCCCTACCTCGCGTACGA
>JBAXJV010000308.1:0-3921 GCA_037137675.1 bacterium
CCGCAGTCTGCTTGTGGCGCCAGTGAGCATCACACGCTATTTTGAATTTGATTTTGCCTGGCGGGCGCTGACTCAATATTCGACTCCTCCCCGCCATTGTCTGGACGTCAGTTCGCCATTTCTGTTCAGTTTTTTCGTTGCCCGGCGTTTCACGCAGGCCCGCGTACTCATCATGAATCCGGATACGCGCGATTTGCGGCGCACGCGGAGGTTGGCCGGGCGATTGCATTGGCGGGGAATCGATTGCTTCGAGGCGGGGGTGGAAACACTGGACCGGCAGGATGCGACCTACGATGCCGTGTGGTCTATTTCGGTCATTGAGCATATCGCCGGGGGGCGGGGTGACGATTGTGACGCGGTGCGCCGCATGTGGCGGGTGTTGCGTTCTGGAGGGCGCATGATTCTCACCGTGCCTACCGACCAACGCGCCTGGGACGAATACCGAGAGGACGATCCATATGGCACCCAGCTCAAATCTGACGCGGGTGCAGGCTGCTTTTTCCAGCGCTTTTACGATGAGCCAGCCGTGAGGGCGCGCATAATCGATGTTGTCGGACACGAACCGGAGCGGATGGAATGGTTTGGGGAAAAAACGCCGGGGCATTTTCAAGCCTATGTGCAACGATGGCGGCGCGAAGGCCTGCAGGCGACGGTGGACGACCCCATCGACACCGCGAAGAACTATCAGTCGTATTCCTCTTTTGCAGACATGCCGGGCGCCGGGGTGTGCGGGCTGCTATTCATCAAGCCATGATTGGCATTTTTACGGAACATTTTTAAAGCTGCTATGTCGTTTTGGTTCAAGACATGCTTGTCCCGTATCCGCGCGAAGTTCCGCCGTGTGTTGGGATATCCGTTTGTCCGTAATGCCAACGAGGTTGCGGCATGCGATGCAAGACGACGTTGTCTGATGGTTTACCTTTCGCTCCCGTTTACACGTCCTTCGCATCATTCGTCATTTTTAACGCACCAGAATCTCGGGCAAGCGAAGTCGATGGCGTTTGCGCTTGGTGAAGCCGGATATGTTGTTGATGTCGCTGATGTGCGAACTCCTCAAATTCCAGCGTCGGCCGGTTTGTATGATTTGATTCTTACCCATCATCCTTCGCTGGCGCTAATCCAGGATCATCTCACTTCAGATGCAAAGGTTGTCTATTTGGCTGCAGGCATGAATCACGCCGAGTGTAACCGGCGGGTAAATGCCAGGCGAGCTGCCATCCAAAAGCGCCGGCTAAGCCGGATACCGCCTTATGAAGTAAACGACGAAATGCTCAGTGTCTTGTCGCGCGCGGACGCGATTGCCGGATTTGGTAACCAGAGCACGATGGGAACCTGGGCGCGCGCATTTTCCGGGCCGATTTTTCCGTTCGACAATAGCGGGTTTGGATGGATTCGCCAGGCAGATGAAGTCGCCCGCGATTATGCCAGCCATTTCCTTTTTTTCGGCAGTGTGGATCAAGTCCGCAAGGGTTTGGATTTGTTGTTGGAAGTATTTCCAAAACATCCGGACTTGCATCTTCATGTGGCAGGGCACTATGAGCGCGAGCCCGAATTCTGCGCCTGTTACGATCATGAACTGCGCCAAACGGCGAATATTCATACGCACGGGGTGGTCGTGATCGGGTCAAAGAATTGGGATAGCTTGATCAAACAATGCGCCTTCGTGATTCTCCCGAGTTGCGGTGAAGGTCAGGCGGGATCGGTGATTCAAGCCATGTACGCCGGTTTGATCCCCGTGGTCACTCCGGCCGCTGGTATCGACGTTTCGAACTGCGGTTTTGTCCTGGAAGGCGAACCTCCCGATGCTTTGGAACGTGATCTTCTGCGCCTGGCCTCGCTGCCTGAGGCGACGTTACGTGAACGCCGGGAGCTCACGCTACAGGTTGCGCACGGCAAATACAGCGCTGCGGCCTTCGAATCGCGTTGGTTGGAAATCGCGAAGGCCTTTTGCACGCTTCCACCGTTTCACCACGTTTGAGCGATTGATGCGCGTATTGTACGACTATCAGGCTTTTGGGGCGCAACGGGCGGGTGGCGTCTCGCGTTACTTCGTCGAATTGCTACGCGAATGGCGTCGCAGCGGCACGGTGAACCCGGAATTGATCGTGCCGCTCTCCGTGAACTGTCACCTCGCGGATGCGCGCACCGAACTTGGAGCCATTGGCCACGGCCTCCAGCTGCCGTCCGCCTGGCGCCCCGGACCCGCGCTGGCGCTGGTCAACCGCGTGCTTTTCGCCGCGGCGACCCTTGGCCGTGGCTGGGATCTTTATCATCCGACGTATTACAATGACCTTTGGCCCGCTCCTCGCGCCCGCCGCAGGGTGGTTACGGTGTTCGACATGACGCACGAGCGTTTTCCCCATTTGTTTGCGGCGCACGACCCGACCGCCACGCGCAAGCGTTTGGCGATACAGGCGGCACATGGAATTATATGTATCTCGGAAACCACCCGCCGCGATCTTGTGGAAATAACCGGCGTCGCCGCGGAGAATACCACCGTCATTCCGCTTGCCACGCACATAGGCGAGGTGCGAGCGGCGCCGTTTTCACATCCCCGCCCTTTTTGGTTGTTTGTAGGCGCCCGGGGCGGGTACAAAAAATTTTCCGTGTTAATCGAGGCGCTGGCGGGCATGCCAGCGTTGAACGAAACGGATGTGATCTGCTTCGGCGGCGGCAGGTTTACGGAAGTCGAGCACCGCCTGCTGGCAGCACATGCGCTCACAGCGCGCGTCCGGTGGGTTGCGGGTGACGATGCCTTGCTGCGTGGCGCCTATGATCACGCTTTAGCGCTGGTATATCCGTCGTGCTACGAAGGTTTCGGGTTACCTCCACTCGAAGCAATGACCCTGGGTTGCCCGGTGGTGGCCACCAACAGCAGCAGTCTGCCCGAAGTGGTTGGGAAAGGCGGCATACTGATACCGCCGGATCAACTTCCCGCCTTGTCGGACGCATTGGTCAGTCTTGCGCAAAATTCTGCCTTAAGATCTGCGTTGGTAACAGCCGGGCTCAAGCAAGCGACCCGCTTTTCCTGGAAAAACTGCGCCGCGCAAACTGCGGCTTACTACCGAAGGGTGCTCGCATGTTAGGCCGACAATCTCAAATCATCGCTGGTATTGCCGTAACCGGAGCAGGGATGCTGTCTTTGTTGGCGATGCTGACCGGTAACATGAACTGGGTGTACGGTTTGCTCGTAGTTCTTCCAACGCTCTTTCTGATCGGCAACCCCTCCGCGCTGCTTGTGATTACACTGATGTTGCACGCCAGCATGCTGACCTTCCCCGGCGCTCCCGAAAACATGAACCTGTTCCTGGCGTCCGCCCTCCTCCTAACCGTAGCAGCCATTGCTCGTCAAGTGTTGCGACCGCGCGCCTTTCCCGCGATGGGAGCGTCGGAATGGTGCGCACTAAGCCTGTCTGGGGTGCTTCTGTTGACCGCTTCGATCCGCGGCTTCGGATTGCGCATGTTTGGTGGCGAAGGCTGGGGTGGCGCAGTTTACGTGCAGTTGACGATCGGCGTGGCCATGCTGCTCGCTGCACGCAGCGTTAGCATGACCCTCGTGCAGTGGCGCTACGCTCTCTATGGCCTATGTGTGTTTTCTGTTATTCCCACTGCCGCGTATGCCATCAATGCGGCGTCAGGCGGGAGTTTCTCCGACAGTTTGTCCCTTTTCATCTCTTTTTCCGGCGGAGCGCAGTCGTATTTGCGTGGCATTGAAACTGGCAACGAATTGACACGGCTACAGATCGCTAATGTCTCCAGCATGTACGTTTTCCTGCTTGCCCTCCTATTGCTGGGCGAACTGCGATCACGCCGTTTTGCCGCAGGACTGGCCATTTTGGTCGCTCTCGTGCTATGCGGCATCTCCGGCCACCGCATCTCGCTGGTATACACATTGCTGTTGTTCTTCATCTATGCGCTGTT
>JBAXJV010000309.1:0-3913 GCA_037137675.1 bacterium
ATGATCAGGTGGTCGGTTGCGGCGGGATGGAGCGAAGTGCCGCGCAGCATGGCGTGGCCGTTCGTGAAGACAAACGCATCGCCGCTCCACTTTACGCCTGCAGCGGGATGAAAATGCAGCCGCGCCCGGACCGGCTTGGACGCCAGAATCTCGTCCACCAGAATGATCACATCCGGACGCAGAAAAACCACATAGCGCCGCACCTGCCGGGCCAGCGGACGGTAAACCGGCGTGCTGTCAATAACAGCTAACTCGTGCCCGGGGCCGGATTTAACAAGCAGCAAGCGGGCTTCGGCCTTGAGTTTTGGCTGCGGATAAATCCCCTCCAGTGTCACAGCATTATGACCGAGCGCGGCAACGTAGTCGAAATCCCAGCGTTTCCAGCGCTTGTTTTCGATGTCATAGAAGCCCGGCTTGCTGCCTTTGATCTGCGGGTCCTTTTTACCCTCGTAGGGATATTCCCATTTATCCCTTTCGGCCAGCAGTTCGCAGCCCCCGGCATGAATCACCAAGCTGCCGAAATCCATCTGGCAATGGTGGTTGTAGGCCGGAATATCGCCCGCTTTAATTCCAACGTAAGAATCGCGCCAACCAAATCCGCCGCGCCAGACTAGCACGCCAAGTCCGGAAAACAATCGGCGCACCGGTTTGCCGGCCAGCGGAGTTTCGGGCTTGAGTTGCAGATCCGCCAAATATAAATTCTGAATGGCCGACAATCCCTGCTCCAGTGCCAGCCACTGATAGGCGGGGTTTTGATTGGCCCGCGCCAAACCGATCAGAGTGCTGGACGGCCCGACTTTCTTGGTGGCATCCGACCAGTTCCAGATTTCATCCTTTTTCGTCTGCATGAAAAGCCGGAAATCCCCGGTCTTTTTAAGAAACGAGTGTTCGAACAGATCCACTGCCCCACTCGTGAAGCTTTTCAGGCTGCGGGCAAAGGCCACGGCATAGCCCAGTCCGTAGTCCCAGTAGCCAGGGCCCTCGTTCCATCCGCCCTCCGCATCACCAGTGCCCAGCGACAGCAGCACGCCTTCCAATCCGTATTCAATCAACTCACGGTAATCGGGACATTCCTCTGCACAGGCCATGGCGGCCATCGCGAAACATCCGGGCAGGATGATGCGCCAGTTCGCCTTGTTGTGCATCCAGGGATAGGTCTTATGCCGCTCGGCCTCCAGACCGGGGCGCAGTATCCGGTCCACAATCTGGCGCGTCAGTCGCTGTTTGACTCCGGCATCCAGCGCTGCGCCCATGGCGCTTTTCATGAGCGCCAGAGCGTAGACCGCCGTGGCAGTGCACAGATCCATATCCAGCACGCCGATGCACGAGGAGAAGGTCCAGTAGGGACGCTGGCATCGCTCCAGAGCCTGCAAGGCCTCCAGCGCATCCGGGACCACGCGTTTGTCACCTGTGAAAAGATAATAGAGCGCGGCCTTTTCCATTTTACCGGTAACCAGAAAAGCCAGCGCATCCCAATCCTGACCGTAATCCACTTTCTTCCGGATAAGCTTCAGAGTTTTTCTGATTACGTCGGGATGACGGGCGGCCTTTTCCTGCAGTTCGCCGGGACGCAGCCATTCCGTGAAAATATCCGGCGGTGCGCCCTTCAGCTGCCACTTGTCAAAGGCCTTGAAAAACTTCAGCTCGGGCGCTGAAAATTGTTTTCGATTTATGGATATGCTCATCTTGATGTCACTTCAGCTCGATTTTTGCGTTTCCAACGGCAGGCGCAGCGACATGACCTTCGGGCCGCAGGAAAAATAGAACCGTCCATCAATGATCACCGCCCCACGGTGGAAGAGCGAGCCGCCGGGCCAACGCTTTACCTGCGCACCGGAGCAGCGGTGCAGCACCTCGATTTTGCCGCTTTCCGGACGCCAGCGGAACAGCGAGATCCATGTGATCCCGTAAATATAGCCGTCCGGCCCCCAACACATGGACTGTTCCCGGCAGGCCGAGATTTTGGAGGAAATCCGGTAGTCCATGGTGCGGGTCTTCAGGTCGAACCGGAAGAAACAGAAGTCGTTCCCGGTCGTTCCATAAAGCTTGCCGTCGCGGCAGAGCAGGTTGAGGATGCTCGACACGCCCGGAATCGCCACCTGCTTCCATAGCAATTTCCGCTGGCGCACATCCCAGGCGATCAGGTACGCCTCCTTGGTAACCGGGTCCATCCCGGAGCCGCGACCGATGGTCGTCCCTCCGTAGATGATCTCGCCGGACGGATCGTGCGCGAGCGCCCAAAGGCTTTGATCCGGTATCACAACCGGCTGGTTGACGTATTTGTTCCGGACGGTGTCGTAGCAGCCCAGTCCACCGTGGCGCGCGCCGTATTCCGGGTTGCCGGCAATCCAGATGCGTTTCTGACTGTCAATGACCATGGCGCGCGGGCGGTTATGGCCCTTGCCCAGCTGTGTAATCACCCTGGGATTATCCTGCCATTTCATCATCCCCGGTGGATCTTTGTGCCACGGCCTGGCCGGGTCGTAGCACATGAGGTTACCGTAACTATAACAGGCATAGTACAGCTTGCCATCGCAATGGCCGAACGAATAGGCCTCGCCATTATCCGGCGCGCCGCGGCCGAGGTTTTCAAGTTTGCGCGTGGCCGGGGTGTAGCGCAGGATATATAGAGGCATGATGGTACTGGCGTAGACCGTTTGATCCGGTCCTGCCGCAAGATGAAAAATGCTCGTGCCGTCGCCCTGATACTTTAATGGAAAGTGCCGGGCGTTTTTCCCGGAGCCCACGCAAATTGTTTCAGGGTCGAGAATGCGGACCTCGCGGCCATCCGGCAACCTGAGCGGTGCGCCCTCAAGCTTCTTCAGCTGCTTGTCCGGGAAGGCTGCACCATGCGACAGCCGGTAGAGGTTTCCGGTCACGGCACGGGCGTAAAGCTGGCCGGTCACGCTGCGGATGAGTCCGGGAAAGTTCGGCCCACACTCGGATTTTGGCAGCAACGGCGTCGTGTGCCCGGTGGCGATGTGATAAGCCACGACCTGTGTGGTTTCGATTCCAAGAGTTCCGTACACGTAGCCGTCGCCGCCATCGGCGACGTTCCGCAGAAATTTTGTGTTTGGATCCAACCGTCCGAGGTCCTCCAGCTTTTCGGTCACCGCGTCATAGCGGAACAGTCGGGCTTCGGGTGAGGTGGCGAGGTAGAATTTTCCGTCGGCGCAGCGTGCAATATCCCAGATCCACTGGCCAAGCCTGGCCGCGACCCGGACTTTTCCGGTTCGCGGATCGAGCCGGCAGAGGTGTCCATTGCAACTGGTAGCCAGGATGTGGCCTTCCATCGTACATTCCAAGCCCCACGGCCCGTAACATCCCTTTGGCATCCGGAAGTGCCGGCAGCGGCCGGTCGCGACGTCAAGCTGCACTATCAATGATGGCGTTGTGAAAATGCCGCCGTAAATATAATCGCGGCCCGTCGCTGGTTCGCGCCAGACCTTGAGCGACCGGCAACAGCCATTGTATACGGCCACCCCGTGATCACGCAGATCCGTGGCTTTTGATAAGGAATTGATCATGATGTGCAGCTTCCTGATTCTGATAAATTTCAGCGGCTCGTTACGTTCCCCGGATGACGCTACCTGAGAGCAATGGCTGGTAAGTTTGAGGACGGCGCAATGAGCGGCGGACGGTCTCCCAATCGGGAGCTTCGGGCTTGTCAGCGGGCCAGGAGCGCTTGTTTCCAATCACCACTTCGCCGAGCGCCAGACCGGCGCGCTTGCCGTGGACGCAGGCTTTGACCTCGCCGTTTGGCGCGATGACGGCGGACGCGCGTGGTTCCCAATCGTTCTCCGGGGCAAAACAGGCGTAGACCAGGGCGCAGTAATGATCGCTGGCGCGGACGCGCAGGCGGTTTTGTCCCATGTCCGGTGACTCATCAGGGAGCGTATAACCGCCGGACGGA
>JBAXJV010000310.1:0-3906 GCA_037137675.1 bacterium
ACGAACGATCACGCGGCACGGCATACTTTGACGGCATAGATTCCATCCCGCAATCCCGCAATCCCGCAATCAAGCAATCAAGCAATCAAGCAATCCCTCAGTGTCCTTGTAAAATGCTGGCGTTCATCATGCCTGAGGATATCCAGGGAACGGAATCGCCGTCCAAGTACCTGAAAAGCATCGACGGGGGAAGATTGGGGGCAGCCGTGAGTTTAGAGGAAGATTAGGGTCAGCCCTTCACAATACAATTTACCCCGCGTCGCGCATTCCCCCATGTTTATGTGCAGCCAACCGCAGCCAATCCCGCAGACCGTTTCCCTTGCTTTCCAACCAACCCGGCATTACAATAAGCGCCAGTTTGTAATCCCACGGAAGGAGTGTCATTCATGGCGACATCAGATGACCGTCGCTCCCGGAAACAGCGCGATGCACTGTGGAGGTGGCGCTGGCTCGGCTGGCGCGACAGCACGCCCGCGTTCAAGGTGAGTATCGCTGCGCTGGTTCTCGTGGCGATCGCGTTCGCAGTCGTGTCCCTTCGCTGACGGTGCCGTCGCGTCACCCAACGCTAACACAGAGTTTATCCGAACTCTGCCGGCCTTACGTTTTCGCCGGCAACCCAGAAACAGTTCTCCACAAGGCAAATGTAGTCAAGACTTTTGAGTCCGTTTTCTGATTATCAACGACTTATGACGCCAAATACCGTCCAACTGGCGAACTCGGGCTAGGGTATACGAGAGAAGCATACTGGTGTCGAGTGTCGCCGGGTATCGTGCGAAACACGTTTCCGGGGTGGCGGAAAAAAGGGGGAGACGGTCAGGGGAAAGGTGGAGGGCCGAGCACGGCGAGGAAGGGGGGAGACCAACCGGCAACTTGCGGCTCGCGCGTGATACAGGCTTCGATGCGTGGTTGGCAGCGCAGGAAAGCGTCCACGACCTCGGGGTCGAACTGTTGTCCGCGGGTCCGGACAATCTCGGCCACCGCCGCTTCCGCGCTCCGGCTGGGAGCATATGGCCGGTCCGACCGGATGGCGTCGTAGGCATCGATCACCGCGAAAATCCTGGCCCCCAGGCAGATCGCGGCGCCCTTCAAGCCTCGCGGATACCCGGAACCGTCGTAATGTTCCTGGTGCGAATAGACGATTTCCGAGGCCATTTCCAGAGCCGGACAGGGTCGCACGATTTCATAGCCGAGGCGCGGATGCGATTTCATAATCTTCCATTCTTCCTCGGTCAAAGGCGCCTGTTTCAGCAGGATTTGGTCCGGTATGGCGACCTTGCCGATGTCATGCATCAGCGCGCCTTGCCCGACCAGTTCCACCTCTTCGTCGCCGAGTCCCATTTCGCGCGCGAGAATCTGCGCCATCAACACGACGCGTTTGCAGTGCTCGCCGGTCTTGTGTTCGCGTGTTTCGAGGATATAGACCAGCATATCCATGGTTGCGCGGTACGATTGCCTGACTTCGATCAAGGCCCTCGTCAACGCCGCGCTGCGTTCGGCCACCATATCCTCGAGATGCCGCTGGTAACGGCGATTCTCAAGGATAAGGCGGCGGTAATGCATCGCCCGCACCAGCACCTCCAGAAGTTTGTCCTGACTGAACGGCTTCGTTAGAAAGTCCAACACCCCGCTTCGCAACGCCTCAGTGACGTTGCCGACATCGGCACAACCGGTCACGATGATGCCCACCAGCGTATCATCCGCCTGCCGCAGCTCCTTGAGAACTTCGATGCCGTTACTGTCGCCCAGTTGGATATCCATCAGCACGACATCGATCGAACCGAGTTCGCGCCCGGCGATTTGCCGGGCCTCGCTCCCGTTGGCGGCGACCACGAAACTGTAGCCGGCTCTTCGCAGGATCTCGGCGATCAATCGGCAGATGGCGGGTTCGTCATCAACGATCATGATCCTTCCCTGCCCGGACCCGTTCGCCGGCTGCGCCACCTCGGCGACCGCCCGGACGGATGGCAGATTTGCGCTACCGCCGCAGGTCGAACCGGCATCGGGCTCCCAGAAACAAAGGCGGTTACGACCTGATTGCTTGGCGCGATACAAGGCCCGATCGGCCAGCATCAAAATCCGTTGTTCGGACAATTCGCCTCCCAGCACGCTGGCAGCGCCGATCGAAACCGTCGTGCGCAGGTCGTGGACTTCCCGGCAGAACACGTGTTGCTGAAAAGAGTTCCGTAAACGCTCGGCAACGCAGCGTGTTTCCTCACTGTCCGTGAGCGGCAGGATCACCACGATTTCATCGCCTCCATACCGGCAGGCGATGTCGGAGGCACGTATGGCGGTCGCGATCAGACCGGCCGCCTCCAGCAGGACCTGGTCGCCAATCGGATGGCCGTAGGTGTCGTTCAAGACCTTGAAATGGTCCAAGTCCATGATCAGGAGCCCTGTCGGCAGTTTGTGCCGGAGACCGAGTTGCCAGGCCCGGTTGAACTCCGCCTCGAAACCACGGCGGTTCAGGAGTCCCGTCAGCGAATCCCGGAGGGACATGCGGCGCAGTTGCTCCAAGAGTTCTTCGCTCTGCGTCTGCGCCACTTTCAGTTCCGTGATGTCGGTGATCAGTCCGTCATACGCCGTCAGCCGCCCCTGTTCATCGAGTATGGGCGCGGAGACATTCCTGACCCAACGGATCGAACCGTTTTTGTGACGGATGCGGTGCTCGACGCTGCGGGTGGTTCCGCCGTTCAGGATGGCATCGATTTGCTCGGTGACCGCTGGGCGGTCTTCCTCGACAATCATGCCGGGCCACAAAAGCGGGTTGGCCTGATGTTCGGCCTCGTCGTAACCGGTAATCTGCTGGGAACCGTGGTGATAGATGGTGCGCTGGGGTTGGCCGTCGACGAGCAGCACCGTAAACATGAAGCCGCGCATCGCCATCGCGAACCGCTGATAACGCTCCTGGCTCGCCTGCGATTCGCTCTCCATGGCTTTCCGGCCTTTGTCTAGCGCTGGGTTACGACGGCAACGCCCGAGGCCTCTCCCTGGTCATGCACCGTGACGATGTTGTTGCCGCTCGCCGCCCCGGCCTCATAGATGGCGGTAAGTCCCGCGCTGGCTCTGATATTCCCCAGCGACGTATCGCCAACGCTCCACACGAGCGGCAAACTGAGCACGAAGTTCGTGCTGGCCACGCTGGCCACAAAAACCTGGCTCGTTCCCGACCCCAACTCAACGGAGCCGGGGGTCACTGTGATCGCCGTATCGGGTATGGTGGTGGTTTCGCATCCCGCCACAAACAGTCCGATCATGGCCGCCAATACCAGTCCTGTGTTCAATATCTTCATTTTCATCCTCCCATGTTCGATCCATGCGTTTTGTTTACTCTTCTGTCTGTCTTGGCCTTTTGCGTTCAGAACTACTCCCGCCAAAAGATATTTTTCAGTGTGATTTCCGGCGTGAATCCCGGCAGCACCGATGTCGGGAGCATTGATGCGTTATAGGTCAAATTGGCTTCCTTGGCGATGTTGAATCCCTGCCCCGCGACTAAAGACCCTGTGATCGTCGCGACCTTCTTCGTGGTAATCGTGCCCGAGGCAAACATGAGCCCGCTCATTGTCAGGTCCTTGGAGACAACGATGTCCCCCGGCGTAATCAGCGCGCAGTTGCCGATGCCGATCGAGATATCGGCGTCCTTGGCAATGTTGAAGCCCACGGTCGCGTACAGCACGCAATTAGATCCTACCTGCAGGTTCTTGTTGATCGAGAAAGTCCCGCCCGAGACGATCCACACGTTGGCCCCAAAGGTCAGGTCCTTGCTGAACGACGCATTATTTCCCACAACCAGCGTTCCCGAACCTGTGATCTGACCGATCGTTTCGTTGTCCTTGACGTACATGGTGGCGCCGTTCAAGGCAAACGGATACGCGAGGGATCCGCCGCCGTTGCTTCTGGCGTATGCAA
>JBAXJV010000311.1:0-3903 GCA_037137675.1 bacterium
GCAGTGCATCGGCGCTGTACTGGTCAATGATTGTGAGCGGATCAATTGAGTTGCCCAGGCTCTTGCTCATCTTGCGGCCCTGGTTGTCGCGCACCGTGCCGTGGATGTAGACCTCGCGGAAAGGGATCTCGCCCATGAACTCGCAGCCGGCCATGATCATGCGCGCAACCCAGAAAAAAATGATCTCTGAGGCCGTGACAAGGGTGTTGGTCGGGTAATAGAACGCCAGATCAGCATTGGTCGTGGGCCAGCCGAGAGTGCTGAACGGCCAGAGCCACGATGAGAACCAGGTGTCGAGTACATCGGGATCCTGCGTCAGCGTGGCATGGGCGCATTTCGGACAAGCCCCCGGGGTGGAAGTGTCAGCCCATTCGTGACGGCAGGCTTCGCAGGTGTAAACCGGGATGCGGTGCCCCCACCAGATCTGACGTGAAATGCACCAGTCACGGATGTTTTCCATCCACTCCATGTAGACCTTGTTCCAGCGCTCTGGAACAAAGCGGATGCGGCCTTCGCGCACGGCGGCAATGGCCGGCTTGGCGAGCGGCTGCATGCGTACAAACCACTGCGGCGAGAGGCGCGGTTCGACGACCGTATCACAACGGTAACAGTGACCGACGGCGTTCTGGTGCGGCTCAGCTTTTTCAAGCAATCCTTCCGTTTCCAGATCGGCTAAAATTTGCTTGCGACAGGCAAAGCGATCAAGTCCGGCGTAGGGTCCCGCAGCCTCGTTCATCCTGCCATCGCCATGCATGATGTTGATGGGCGTCAGGTGGTGGCGCTGGCCGATCTCAAAATCGTTGGGATCGTGGGCCGGCGTGACCTTGACGGCGCCGGTGCCGAATTTTGGATCTACAAAATCGTCGGCGATGACCGGAATGGCCCGCTTCAGGATCGGTAGCACCAGCGTACGTCCGATCAGTGACTGGTAACGCAGATCGTCGGGATGCACGGCCACGGCTGTGTCGCCGAGCAGTGTTTCCGGACGCGTGGTGGCAACGACAACGAACGCCGGATCGCCCGGACGCGGTTCGGCTACGGCATAACGCAAGTGGTATAGCGAGCCCTGAGTCGGAGTGTGTTCGCTTTCCTCGTCCGAGAGTGCGGTTTGGCAGCGCGGGCACCAGTTGACAATGCGGTTGCCGCGATAAATCAGCCCTTTGTTGTAAAGTTGGACGAAGACTTCGGAGACGGCGCGACTGAGCCCCTCGTCCATGGTGAAGCGTTCGCGCTCCCAATCGCAGGCCGAGCCGAGACGCTTAAGCTGGCCGATAATGGTGGAGCCATACTCTTCGCGCCACTGCCAGACGCGCTTAAGAAATTCCTCGCGGCCGAGTTGCTGACGGCTTAAGCCCTGCTTGCGCAGGTCGCGTTCGACGACGTTTTGGGTGGCAATGCCGGCGTGGTCGGTTCCTGGCATCCAGACCACATTCCGGCCCTGCATGCGGCGCCAGCGCACAAGCACGTCCTGAATCGTGTTGTTGAGCGCGTGGCCCATGTGCAGAATGCCGGTGACATTAGGGGGCGGAATCATCACGCAATATGGTTCGCCGCCGCGAGCTGCATCGCCGTGGTAGTGACCGCATTCCAGCGCGCGGGCATACCACTTCGCTTCAATGGCCTTGGGCTCGTAACTCTTTTCCAGTTCCCGCATTATTTCCAGACTTTCCCCAGCTTTTCGCCGATGTTTTACAAGGCTGTCAGGCTTACAGGCTGTTAGGCTGTTAGGTAATGTAAATTTTCCGACTCATTTTCCTAACAGCCTAACAGCCTAACAGCCTAACAGCCTAACAGTCTAACAGCCTATTCCCCTGATTTTTTCCCCGCCGCCCGCTGTTCTTCATCGCGGAAGAGTTTGTATTCTACACTGTCCACGAGTGCTTCCCAGGAGGCCTCGATGATGTTGCCTGAAACGCCGACTGTGCCCCAGGTTGCCTGCCCATCGCTAGATTCGATAATTACGCGCGTCTTGGCGGCTGTGGCTTCCTCGGGATCGAGAATACGCACGCTGAAATCGGTCAGCGCCACTTTGGCGATCTCCGGGTAAAATCTGGTTAACGCCTTGCGCAGCGCGCGGTCGAGAGCGTTCACTGGTCCGTCTCCATCGGCCACGGTGTGTTCGACATCCTTGCCGACACGCACCGTAATTGCGGCCTCCGAGCGGGTATCGGAGCCCTGCTTCTCCACCGTGACGCGGAAACCTTCGAGTTCAAAAAATGATTTGTGGCGCTTAAGCACCTTTTGGATCAACATGCGAAACGAGGCGTCGGCTGCTTCGAAGGTGTAGCCTTTATGCTCCAATTCCTTCAAGGCGTCGAGCAATTCGCGGACTTCCGGATCGCCTTTTTGCAGTTTTACGCCCATTTCAATGGCTTTAAGCAGAACACTGCTGGTGCCTGAAGTTTCGGCAATCAAAATGCGCCGGACGTTTCCGACGGTTTCTGGCGGTACATGTTCAAACGTGCGGGGGTTTTTCTGGACCGCATTGACGTGCATGCCGCCCTTGTGGGAGAAGGCGCTGTCCCCGACATATGGCGCGCGGGTATTGTAACGCAGGCCCACGAGGTCATCGGTAAAGCGGGCGAGGTCACGCACCTGCGCCAAATGGGCGCGCGGCACGGTCTCAATGCCCATTTTAAGCGCGAGTGATGGAATAATAGAACAGAGGTTGGCGTTGCCGGTGCGTTCGCCGTAGCCGTTGATCGTGCCCTGCACGTGCGTGGCGCCGGCGCGGATGGCTTCCAGGGTGTTGGCCACAGCCATATCGGCATCGTTGTGGGTATGGATGCCCAGCGTGATCTCCGCAGGCAGAGCGTGACGGATGGCGCCGGTGATTTCAAAAATCTCCTGCGGCAGCGAACCGCCGTTGGTGTCGCAGAGCACCACGGTGGTGGCGCCAGCTTCGGCGGCAGCGTGTAGCATCTTGAGGGCGAAAGCCGGGCTGTCTTTGTAGCCGTCAAAAAAGTGCTCGGCATCGAAAATAACCTCTTTATCGTGGGCTTTGAGGTGGCGCACGGTGTCGGCAATCATGGCCCGGTTCTCGGCCTCGGTGGTGCGCAGCACATCGCGCACATGCAGCCGCCAGGTTTTGCCGAAAATCGTGGCCACGGGCGCGGCGGCGTCAAGCAGTTGGGCGAGTTGCGGATCATCACTCGCCGTTGTGTTGGCGCGGCGGGTGTTGCCAAAGGCCGCGATGCGCGCATGGCGCAGTGAATGGCGGCGGATATCGCGGAAAAACTGCATATCCTTCTCGTTCGAGCCGGCGTATCCGCCTTCAATGTAGTCCACCCCGAAAGCGTCCAGACGCAGCGCCAGCTTGAGCTTGGCCGCATTGGAAAAGGTGATGCCTTCACCCTGCGCCCCGTCGCGCAGGGTGGTGTCGTAGATCTGTACTTTGGATCTTGAGCTCATAAATCTTTATGGGAAAAAGGCCTTGTACAGCGCTTTGATGGCGCGTTTGCGGTCCACTGCCTTGATGCCGAACATGACGCTGATTTCGGACGAGCCCTGATTGATCATGTCAATGTTGACCCCGGCCTCAGCCAGTGCCGTGCAGGCTTTGGAGGCCAGGCCGATGGCGTACCTCATGCCCTCGCCGACGATCATCAGCAGCGCCAGGCCGCGTTCGACACCGACGTCGTTGGCGCCTAATTCATCGCGGATGCGCTCGCAAAGTCTGGCTTCGATTTTAGGTGTGATATCTTTTTCGCGTAGAATCACCGAGGTGTTGTCGATTCCGGAAGGCGCGTGTTCGTACGAGAGCCCTTCATCTTCGACAATTTGCAGCAGTCGCCTGCCAAACCCGATTTCGCGGTTCATCAGGTACTTGCTGACGTAGAGCGTGCAGAAACCTTCCGCGCCGACGACGCCGACGACGACGCCCGATGCGTATGGTCGTTCAGG
>JBAXJV010000312.1:0-3898 GCA_037137675.1 bacterium
TGCCTGTGTTAGACTACCCGTTCCCCTCAGCCATCCGCATCTTCGACCTTCCCAGTTTGTTCGCCGGAAAAATCCACGCCTTGTTGTGCCGCAGCTACCTTAAAGGACGCGACTGGTACGATTTTGTCTGGTACACGGCGCGCAGGGCGCCCATCAATCACGCTTTGTTGAGCGCGGCTCTCGATCAGACGGGGCCATGGAAAAATCAACACCCCGCTACGAATAAAGCATGGTGTATTGCTCGACTTCAATCTGTGATTGAATCGCTGGATTGGCGACAAGCGCGCGAAGATGTCCGCCGCTTTATCAAGCCTTCGGAGTTGCCGTCTCTTGAACTCTGGTCGCGCGAGTTTTTTATGGCCCAGTGCCTGAAACTGACGTGAAAAACACATGCACATGAATAATCCGCCATCCACCAACGCGCTGCTCTCGGTGAATGATTTGTGCGTCAGCGTGCCCACCACGGCCGGCGGTGGACGGGCCCGGGCGGTGAACGGCGTTTCATTCAGCGTGGGGGTTGGCGAAACGGTGGCGCTGGTCGGAGAAAGCGGCTGCGGCAAGAGTCTCACCGCGCTGGCGCTGGCGGGACTATTGCCGCCAGGGGTGCGGCGTGAGAGCGGCACAATTCGCTTCCATGGTGCGGAGGTACCAACCCATGGCCGTGCCTTACGCGCCGTCCGCGGGCGGGGACTGGCCTACGTATTTCAGGAGCCGATGGCGTCGCTCAATCCTGTGCTCACGATTGGCCTGCAGATGGACGAAGCCGTGCGCCGCCATCAGCCGGGGGTGGATGTGGCAGCAGAGTCCCGGCGACTGTTATCGCGCGTGAGCCTGCCAAATCCGGATGACGTGCATCGCGTATATCCCCATCAGTTGAGCGGCGGCCAATGCCAGCGCGTAATGATCGCGATGGCGCTGGCCTGCCGTCCGCAGCTGCTGGTTGCCGATGAACCCACAACCGCGCTTGATGTGACACTACAAGCACAGATTTTAGATCTGCTGACCATGATTGCGCACGAGGACGGCATGGCCATGCTGCTGATCACGCACGACCTCGGAATCGTCGCCCGCACAGCGGCGCGAGTGCTTGTCATGTACGCAGGCGTGGTGCTGGAACAAGGCCCGACCGCCACCGTTTTACGCACGCCGGGCCATCCCTACACCTGTGGACTGCTGGCAGCCGTGCCGCGATTGGACGATCCGCCGGACCAGCCGCTGAACGGCATTAAGGGTAACGTGCCAGGCCCCGGCCGCCGACCGGCTGGGTGCGTCTTCCATCCCCGCTGCCCGCAAGCTCAACCCCTCTGCAGCGACGGGTCTGTACCGCTGACCGAACGTCAACCGGGGCATCTGGTGCGGTGCAGATTGGTGTAAGCTTTACTCACTGGCGCAAGGCGAAGTTGCGCCATCATGATCAAAGATCGCCTGTGTAATCCGGGTTGGATCAAAAAACATTACAATTACATGTTGACGGAAGCTCTGCTTGCGGGTATTGTCTACTTCGTTGATGGACATACTATAGTAAATAACGCTGAGTTCCGGTTTCCCGGACAAAACCAGAGGAGAAACAGCCGTGAGCTACAAGATCAATACATTGGCATTGCACGCAGGACAAAAGGCCGATCCTACGACCGGAGCCCGAGCGGCGCCGATCTACCAAACAACTTCGTACGTCTTCAAGAGTACCGAGCACGCCGCCAACCTCTTCGCTTTGAAGGAGTTCGGCAACATCTATACCCGGCTGATGAACCCGACCACCGATGTCTTTGAACAGCGCGTGGCCGCGATCGAAGGCGGCACTGGCGCGCTGGGCGTGGCCTCGGGTCAGGCGGCCATCACCTACGCCTTGCTGGCAATCACCCGGCTCGGCGATGAAATCGTTGCCGCTAACAACCTCTACGGTGGCACATACCAGCTGTTCCACCATACCTTCCCCAAGCTCGGAAGAACCGTTAAGTTTGTGGACTCGCGCAACCCGGAGGCTTTTAAGCGCGCTATTACCGAGAAGACCCGCGCAATTTATGCTGAAACAATCGGCAACCCGAAGCTGGATGTGCCGGACTTTGAAGCCATCGCCAAGATCGCGCATGAGGCGGGCATTCCGCTGGTGGTAGATAACACCGTCGGCGTCGGACTGGTGCGCCCGATTGACTATGGCGCCGATATTCTGGCCACCTCGGCCACCAAATACATTGGCGGACATGGCACCTCGATCGGTGGCGTGATCGTGGACTCCGGCAATTTCAAGTGGAACAACGGTAAGTTCCCGGAGTTCACGGAGCCCGACCCGAGCTACCACGGACTGGTTTACTGGGACGCGCTCAGCAATGTTCCGGGCATGGGTAATGTGGCATTCATCATCAAGATCCGCGTCACGCTGCTGCGCGACATGGGCGCTGCGCTCAGTCCGTTCAACGCCCATGAGTTTCTGCTGGGCTTGGAGACGCTGCCGCTGCGGCAACAAAAGCATTCCGCCAACGCGCTGGAGATTGCCCGCTGGCTGAAACAGCAGCCGCTGGTGAGCTGGGTAACCTACCCCGGCCTGGAAGACGATCCCAGCCATAAGACAGCCTCGAAGTATCTGAAAAACGGCTACGGCGGATTGATCGGCTTCGGTATTAAGGGCGGGCTGGAATCGGCCAAGAAATTCATCAACTCGGTGAAACTGCTGTCGCATGTGGCCAATATCGGCGACGCCAAAACGCTGGTGATCCATCCGGCATCCACAACGCACCAGCAGTTGACGGCCGAAGAGCAAAAAGCCACCGGCGTGACCGCTGACTACATACGCCTTTCCGTCGGTCTTGAGGATGTCGAGGACATCGAAGCTGACATCACTCAGGCGCTGGGGCACGGCTAGATTCTCCTCATGCAATTAACGATTAATGGCGAAACGTCGGAATGGCCGGTGGATACGACACTTCCGGCGTTATTCGCCTGTCTGGGTTTGCAAGGACAGCGCGTGGCGGTAGCGGTCAACGGAAATGTCGTACCGCGCGCCGGGCACGCTCTCTTTGTGATTCATGCGGGCGATCAGATCGAAATCCTGACGCTGGCGGGTGGAGGGTAGAATATGGCGCTCTCATCGGCACAACGCGTTCGCTACGCCCGCCAGCTGGCCATGCCGGAAATTGGCGACTGCGGCCAGCTCCGCCTGGATGCGGCGCGGATTTTGATCGTTGGCGCGGGCGGGCTGGGTTCTCCGGCAGCTTACTATCTGGCGGCGGCCGGCATCGGCACACTTGGCCTGGTGGATTCCGACATCGTCGAAGCCAGCAATCTGCAGCGTCAGATTTTGCATAGCACAGCCGACCTCGGGCGCCTCAAGACCGATTCCGCAGCGGACAGGCTGAAGGCGCTAAACCCTGACCTGCGCGTACAAACCCATAGCGAGCGTTTCAGCTCCACCAACGCAGCGCAACTATTGACAGATTACGATTTCGTGATTGACGCCACCGACAACTTTGCTTCTAAGTTTCTGATCGCTGACGCCTGTCTGGCGGCCGGGAAAGCCTATTCTCACGCTGGCATAGAGCGTTTTCTCGGGCAAACCATGACTGTGGTGCCGGGCAAGTCGGCCTGCTGCCGGTGCCTGTTCGAAACCCCGCCGCCCGCCAGTCCGGAGGCACCGCAGGGACCGCTGGGCGCGGTGCCAGGCGTCATCGGCGCCATTCAAGCCACCGAGGCGATCAAGTACTTGCTGGGCTTGGGCGAGCTGTTGCTCAATCGCATGCTTGTTTACGATGCACTCAAACTGCAAATGCGGATCGTGGTGATCCACCGCCGCCAGAGTTGCGTGTGCGGGGAGACAAGCCGTTGAGGCTGAAGGCATTTTCACTAACAGGCTTCGGCCTTCAGCCTAAACATTTCGGAAACAGACAGAACATTCAGGAGAAAA
>JBAXJV010000313.1:0-3892 GCA_037137675.1 bacterium
GACCGTTCATCGCATGGCGGAAATGGTTGATGTCACGGAAGATAAACGGGAACGAAGGCACCATCGACTCGGGAACGATGCCGTGGAACGCTGCAGTGTTGACGCGGACCATGTCCAGAGCGCCGATCTTGACCTGTTCAACGGTGTCCTTCTCGGAGCCAAGGGAGCTGTTGCCAAAGACCTTGACGTTGTACTTGCCGCCAGTTTTTTGGCTGATGATTTCGCCAATCTTCTTGACGGTCATGACGGTCGGGTAGTCAAGGGGGTGCACATCCGCAGATCGGAAGTCCCGTGCGTAGACCGAGCCAATCGCAAAAGCGGAGGCCAGAGCGACCGCAAGAATTTTTTTCAGGTTTTTCTTCACAATTTCCTCTTCCAGGCGAATAAATTGGAAAACCTCTCACTCGCAAGCTCACTCAGGTAGCGGCTAGCTTCCACAGCAAGTGCCGCGAATATACGCCAAAATCAAACGCCATTCAATATTTTTGAAACTGAATTTCATTTTGGAAAGTTGTAACGGAGGTCAATTGGGTCAATTGGATTGTAGGCAAGATTGGGCTGACCCCAATTTTGCCCTTGATAACACAGGGTTAGAAAAGTGGAGGCGGGGGGAATCGAACCCCCGTCCGTAGTGGTCTAGCCACGGCATCTACGCGTGTGTCCGGTCATTGAATCTCGTGGGTCCGCTGCCGACCGACAGGCCACGGCGCCCACCAGTGTCCACGAAAATCTCGCCAGCGTGCGCGGTCACCCCGCACGCCAGCCAGCCCAAATATTACGCCTCACACCGCCGCTTGGGCGGCGAACGGGGAGACGTCGCAGTAATTAAGCTGCGAGAGCCAGTTCAGTATTGGCTTTTGTCTTGTTTTCCGGACGTTTAACGAGGCCAACCGGAGTCCTCGACGCGCAGCCGGGACGACAACCAAAACGTCGAAACCGGTCGCCCCCATGCAAGCAGTAGTGTATGATAACAGCATGCGCCAAGGCAAGCATTAAAGCTGGCAGACCACATGAGCGATCCAGCCGTTTCAAACTTCCCCTCAATTCAGGTGCTCGCAAAACCAACCGGTGCGCGCTGTAATCTGGCCTGCCATTACTGCTTTTTCCGGGGTAAGGCGCAGCTTTATCCAGACAGCCGCTTCCGCATGCGCGATGATGTGCTGGAAGCCTACGTGCGGCAGACAATCGCAGCACAGTCGGCCCCGGAGGTGAATTTTTCCTGGCAGGGCGGGGAACCGACATTGATGGGGCTCGACTTCTTCCGCCGCGCAGTGCGCCTGGTCGAGCGGTACCTCCGCCCGGGCATGCGGGTGCAACACGCATTTCAAACCAACGGCATGCTGCTGAATGCAGCCTGGGGCCGCTTTTTCAAAACGCATGGATTTCTAGTCGGACTCAGTCTCGATGGCACCGCCGCGATGCACGACGCCTACCGGGTGACGCCCGAAGGGAGTCCGACCTTCGCAGCCGTGATGCGCGCCGCGCGCCTGTTGCGGGATCATGACGTGCCGTTCAATATCCTGGCAACGGTGCATGCCGCCAACGTGGAATTCCCTGCTGAGGCGTATCGCTTTCTGCGCGATGAGTCTGGCACGCAATTTCTGCAGTTTATTCCCATCGTCGAGCGCGAGGGGGCGTCCGGCGTGACCGCGCGATCGGTAACGGCTGAAGGCTGGGGTCGTTTTCTGTGCGGGGTTTTCGACGAGTGGGTGCGGCGGGATGTGGGGCGGGTGTATGTGCAGCATCACGACGCCACATTGGCGTCATGGGCGGGAGCACCCCCCGGCGTCTGCGTCTTTGAAGAAACCTGCGGCGCGGCGGTGGCGCTGGAACATAACGGCGACGTTTACGCCTGCGATCACTTCGTAGATCCGGCGCATCTGCGCGGCAACATCATGCGGCAACCGCTGGCGGAACTGGTGAATAATGGAGCTCAGCGGCACTTTGGAAACGCCAAGCGCGACGCGTTGCCGGAACTTTGCCGGAGCTGCCAATGGCTGTTTACCTGCCATGGCGAATGCCCGAAAAACCGCTTTGCTACAACCCCGGACGGCGATCCGGGGTTGAGCTACCTCTGCGCTGGTTATCGGGCATACTTCGAACACGTCGCCAATCCGATGAAATTCATGGCCGACTGCCTGCGCCGCGCGCGGCCGCCTGCGGACGTGATGGCCTGGATGAACGCGGCGCGCCCCGGCTAATTGCTCAAGCCACGCAGGGGAGCGGGAATGCGTCCGCCGCGATGAACGAAGGCAGCGCAGGAGTGCGTGTTCACAGCCATCACCGGGCCGCCGCCCAGCAGTCCTCCGAACTCAACGTGATCACCGACTTTTTTGCCGGGCGCAGGAATCAAGCGCACAGCCGTGGTCTTGTTGTTGATCATGCCAATCGCCGCTTCGTCGGCAATGATTCCCGAAATCGTCTCAGGTGAAGTGTCGCCGGGGATTACAATCATATCGAGACCGACCGAGCAAACCGACGTCATAGCCTCAAGCTTCTCAATGGTGAGCACGCCCTCGGCGGCACGGCGGGCCATGGTGGCGTCCTCGGTGACCGGAATAAAAGCACCGCTCAAACCGCCGGCGCGGCTGGTGGCCATCGCACCGCCGCGTTTGACGGCGTCATTCAACAACGCCAGCGCTGCCGTGGTGCCGGGACTGCCAACGCGGGCAATGCCCATGGCTTCGATAATATCGCCAATTGAATCACCCGGCGCCGGCGTCGGAGCCAGAGACAGGTCCACGATATTGAACGGAACGCCCAGAAGGGAGGCACAGCGGCGGCCGACGACCTCGCCGGCGCGGGTGATCTTGAAGGCAATGCGTTTAACCTCTTCGGCCAGAGTCTGGATGTCAGCGGTGCTATCGAGCGCCTGCACGGCGGCGCGCACCGTCCCGGGACCGGAAATGCCGACGGAGAGCGCGGCCTCGCCTTCGCCTGCACCGTAGAAGGCCCCGGCCATAAAGGGATTGTCATCCACCGCGTTGCAGAAAACCACCAGTCGTGCGCAGGCGCTGCCGCCGGTGTCGGCAGTCAGCGCGGCGGCCTCCCGGATAACCTGCCCCAGCATTACGATGGCGTCGAGGTTGATGCCGGCGCGCGTGGAGCCCACGTTGACGGAAGCACAGAGGCGGGCGGTCCCGGAGAGCGCCTGCGGCAGGGATCGAATCAGCCGGCGCGCGGCGATCGTCATATCTTTTTGGACCAGCGCGCTGTAGCCGCCGATAAAATCCACGCCCAGCTCCAGCGCGGCACTGTCGAGCGCGCGGGCGATAGGCGTGTAGTCATCCGTCTCGCAGGCCGCTGCGACCCAGGCAATGGGGGTGACGCTGACACGTTTGTTGATGATCGGGATGCCGTATTCGGCCTCAACTTCTGTCGCAATACGAACCAGATTCCCGGCCTTTTTCAATACCTTTTCGCGCACCCTGCGGGCGACGTCGTGAATGTCCGACCCGGCGCAATCGTGGAGGTCGAGCCCGAGGGTGACCGTCCGGATATCCAGCTTGTCAGCATGGATCATGCCGAGCGTTTCCAAAATCTCTGCGGTACCGATAGGCATGGGCGGGCGCTCCGGAGGTGGCTGTCAGACGCGGTGCATGGCGCGAAAAATATCCTCGTGCTGAACGAGGATCACGAGGCTGGCGCTTTGTCCGTGCGCCTCCAAATCAGCCTTCAAAGTCGCAAACGGCACGCTGGCGTTATTGATATCCACCAGCATGACCATGGTGAAAAGATCACTCATGATGGTTTGGCTGACGTCCAGGATGTTGGCCGCGCGCGCGGCCAGCATGGCCGTCACGCTGGCCATGATGCCCGGACGGTCGCGGCCGATCACGGCCACCACGATGCGCACCGGCGCGGCGCGGTCCTTTGCCGCCGCCACGGCATG
>JBAXJV010000314.1:0-3888 GCA_037137675.1 bacterium
CGTGGACTGCGAACGCGTGCCACCGAGCGTGCTGCGGAAGCCGTATACGAGCAGGCGCGTTTGCTCTACAAGCAGGGTAAGCTGCCGGAAGCTTTAGAGCTGTCCCAGCAGGCCTTGACGGTCACCCCGGACAGCAAGCCGCTGCGTAAATTGATGACGCGCATTCAGGATGGACAACAAGTGCGCGGCGGCGGCGTTACTCCGCCTGGCACCGTTAACACGCCCGCCAAAATCGCCGCCCCGCCGCAGGGCCGGGTCAATGAATTGATGCAGACGGCCGCTAGTTTTCTGGCAGTGCGGGACTACGCGCAAGCCAAGGTTGCGTTGGAGTCTGTGCTTGCCTTAGAACCCGGCAATCGTGAGGCAATTCGCATCTTGAAGGATGTCAACGAGCGGCGCTACGCTAAAAACACGCTTGAACGTAATGCGATTGTGGCTGGAATGAGCGCGGATGTACGCGCCAAGTGGAATCCGCCGGTCTACAAGATTGTTGAACCTCCAAAGCAGGTGGAGCACGCCAGGATTGTAAATTCGCAGCCAATTCTGGATAAGATGCGGAAGATCATTATTCCGGAGATCGAATTCCGTCAGGCGAATGTGCATGACGTCGTGGATTTCCTCAACAAGGCCAGCCGCGAAGGGGACAAGGAAACTACCGATCCGACGCAAAAGGGCGTCAACATAATTCTCAACCTGAACCCCGGTCAGGCGGGGGCTTCCGCAGCACCAGCAGCGGCGGCTGCCGATCCATTTGCCCCTGCGGCAGGTGGCGCCGCAGCAGGTGGTGGCGGGCGTAACGCATACGAAATTACTTTCCAGGCGCGCTACATCAATCTGGTGGAAGCGCTTAAGATTATCACTTCGGTCTCCGGGCTCAAGTATTTGGTGGATGGCAACGTGGTGATGATAGTGCCTTCCGACTATGATCCGGCCGAAATCGTCACCCGCATGTACCCGGTGGAGCCGGATTTTGTCGGCCGTGTTAAGGATGCGGCGGCGGCGGCTCCTGCCAGGGCAAACGCGGGCGGACGTGAGATCGAGAGAATTGATAACGTTGACATGAAGTCGGCCATTCCAGACCTGCGTGACTATTTTGAGAAAATGGGAGTGCTGTTTCCGAAGGCTGCATCCATTACGTACAATCAGGCTATTGGCAAGTTGATTGTTGCGAATACGACGCAAAATCTGATCAAGTTCGAAGAGATTCTGGATGGCCTCAACAAGGCGTTGCAGAAGATTCAGCAGATTGAAATCGAAGCCCGCTTTGTCGAGGTCAATGAAACCGACCTGATGGAGCTTGGGCTGGAATGGTTGCTCAACAGCAGCTGGCAGATTTTGCAGAACAAGAATTCCGGCACGTTGCTTGGTGGCAGGCAGCGCATTCAGATAGATGCCAACAGCGGCAGCGGTGGCTTCACCAAGGGACTGAACTTCTGGGGCACGGACGCGGCGCAGGGCGGCGGCGTGGTTGCGAAAGCTGGTGGTGCTGGTGCGCTGGGCGGATTGCTGTCCGTCTCGAGCATTTTGACGAATCCCGAGCTCGGTGTGATTGTTCACGCGCTTGAACAGAACGGCAATGCCGATCTGCTGTCGGCGCCGAAGGTCACCTCCCGCGTTGGCACCGAGGCCTCCATCCGCGTAGTTACGGAGTACATCTATCCGACCGAGTTCACCATGACCACGCCGCCGCAGGCGGCTTCGACCACTATTGGTGGAGCAGCCTCCCTGCCCCAACCCCTGGTGGCGATCCCTGCAAATTTCGTAACGCGCGAGGTCGGTGTGATCCTGCAAGTGATGCCGGAGCTGAGCGCGGATGGCAACGTGATCAACTTGACGATGACGCCGCAGGTTATTCGTGAGCCGACGTGGTACCAGTACGGAGCCACGATCCCGGACGGCCTCGGGGGCAGCTATCAGGTGAACATGCCGCAGCCGTTTTTTCATACACGGTCAATCACGACGCAAATTTCGATCTACGATGGAGCGACGGTGGTTATGGGCGGTCTGATCGTTGAGGTCGTCGAAAAATACAACGACCAGATTCCGCTGCTCGGTGATATCCCGCTGTTGGGCGCGCTGTTTCGAAGCAAGGGTGAACATAGCGCAAAGCGTAATCTGCTGATCTTTGTGACCGCCAATGTCGTGGACCCGGCGGGACGCGCAACGCGCGACCGTGCCGTGCAGGGCGAAGCTGTTTCGTCAGTCCCGGTTGCCGTAGCACCGGTCATCCCGGTGACCGTTGCCCCGTAACTAAAGCGCGATGCGCAGAATCCGTGGTTAGTGTTATGCGTCGCCTTTTGCTAGTTGACGGGACCGGCGTTGCATATCGTTGTTTCCACGCGATTCCAGCGCTTTGTTCGCCTTCTGGACAGCCAACCAACGCCGTGTACGGTTTTATCCGTATGCTGCAGGCGCTTGGCGCCGCTTGGCAGCCCACTCACTGGGCTGTTGCCCTGGATGGTGGTGTTCCGGAATGGCGCCGTTCACTCTGGACGGGTTACAAAGCGCAGCGGCCGCCGATGCCGGATGGATTGCGTGCACAATTACCTATGCTGGACGAATATCTCGAGCGCGCCAGAATTTGCCGTATTCGTTTGCCGGGACAGGAAGCGGATGATGTGCTGGCAAGTTTGGTGTCGCAGTGCGCGGAGCAGTCCGACGAAATCCTGATTGCTACTAGCGATAAGGATTTGCTGCAGCTGGTCTCGGATAAAGTCGCAGCGATACCTCCGGTTAAAGGCGGCCTGCGCTGCGGCCCGGCTGAGGTTATGGCGCGTTTGGGTGTACGCCCAGAACAAGTGGTGGATTGGCTGGCAATGGCAGGAGACAGCGTGGACGGTATTCCTGGTGTGCCGGGAATCGGCAGCAAGACAGCAGCTAAATTACTGGGCCAGTTCGGTTCATTAACGAAAATTCTTGAGTGTTTGAATGAAGTCCGGCCTGAAAATGTACGTGAATCCTTGCGCAGCCATGGCGAGGAGTTGATACGCAACCTCGGGCTTGTGCGGCTTGATGCGACGCTCGATTGTGTTCCCGCCTGGGAAGTGCTGGCCCGGCAGGCCGAATCTTTTGATGCGGTTGTCCCGTTCTATAACCAAATGGGTTTTTATTCGCTGACGCGGGCGGCACAGGAAGTGACGATGCTGTAGGATGGGGAAGTGAGGGAAGGTGGAGGGTGAAAGAAACTGAACTCGTTTCGAGATCTGAGGGTGTATCAGGAACTGCGGCGTTTGCATCTGGCGGTACATGAGGAGAGTCTGCGTTTCCCAAAGTCTGAATTGTTTGAACTCGGATCCCAACTCAGACCACCCTTGACCACCCTACACGAGTGACCATCTAAGAGACAAAAGAGAGCCAACATGGAAAAAATCTTAATCGTAGGTGCCGGCCCGGCTGGATACACCGCCGCTATTTACACCGCCCGCGCAGGCTTGCAGCCGCTGCTCTTTGAAGGCTTGCAGCCCGGCGGACAATTGATGACCACCACGGATATAGAAAACTTTCCGGGTTTTCCGGAAGCTGTGTCAGGCCCCGATCTGATGCTGCGGATGCAGCAACAGGCCGGGCGTTTCGGTGCGCGCTTCGAGAGCGCATTGATTGAACGCGCCGATTTTACCGGCTCGACCTTGCGCCTTATCGGTGATGACGGGCGCATTTTCGAGGGGCGCACGGTGATTGTGGCCAGCGGTGCCAGCGCCCGCTACCTGGGTCTGCCTTCCGAGCAGGCGCTGATCGGGCGCGGCGTCTCGGCCTGTGCGACCTGCGATGGTGCGCTGTACCGGAACCTTCCTGTGGCCGTGCTTGGCGGTGGCGATACGGCCATGGAAGAGGCCTTGTTCCTGACACGCTTCGCTTCGCAGGTGCTGGTTGTACACCGGCGCGACGCCT
>JBAXJV010000315.1:0-3876 GCA_037137675.1 bacterium
TGGATGGCTGTCGAATCGCATCTCGCGCGTGCACGGCGAGCTGCTCACGGTGAAGATGGCGGCCGGGTCTTTAACTTTGGAGGGCGTATGCCGGCCTCAGTTTGCGGGAGTGGTTGGCCGGTATTTTCAGATGCCGCTGTCATTAACCTTGCGAATCTGCGCGCAGATGCAGTCCGGCCGTTTGGTGCCGGTTCGTGTGTCGGTCGGGCGTCTCGCGCTACCCGGTTTTGCGGGCGCACCGGTGAGGCAATGGTTCGCGGCGCGAATTTCGCCGTTGTGGCGGGAGCTGCGGCTCGAGCCAATTCTGCGGACGGCTGAAATCCATGCTGGCCGGATGCGCCTGCGGCTTGATCGTGCGCCATGAAAACAGCGCAGGCTTACAGTTTGAGAGCCTGCAGCTTGAACCACCTGAGTAGCGCGTCATGAAGTGCGGGCGTTTTCAGCGCGCTTGCACGATGCATCTGACGGCATGGCTGTGCTGCTTTACTGCACAGGCATTGCTGATGGTGGTTTCCGTTGTTGCAGCACCGCTGACGAATAACGTGGAAGTGCGTGTTGTGGGCGCCGACTTTGGTGGTCGCAACACCGTTGCTGCCTGGTGTCATACGGAGTTGGAACCGGTTCTGGACCGCCTGCAGAATAACTGGCCGCATGGTGCGCCTATGCTGGTGGTGCGCCTTTACGGCGCCGCCAACGACGCCCCCCGCATTGAGCGTTTCCCGTCGACCTGCGTCAACAGAGGCGGCACCGGAACGGTAGCTGTCACCGGGTGGGTTAACCTGAATGGCGAAGCGCTGCTCGAGGCTTGTGCGGGCGTGGCGCTGGATGCCGGGCTGGGCTGTTCTGTTCCAGACTGGTTTGCTGCCGGCCTTGTGCAGGGCGGACAGCCTGGCTGCCGGGCGCGGAACCGTTTGCTTTGCCGTGCTGAGCCACCTTCTGCAACGCCCAGTCTGGAGATGCTGCTGGCGTGGATACGGCTCCCCGGCGACATGCCGCTACAACGTGCCTGGTGCGGCGAAATGGTGCTTTTCATCACAGGCCACGGTAATCCGGCCACCCGTGCCCTGCTGCAGCGCCTGGCAGGCGGGGCGCCGGTGACGACGATGGATCTCGCGCTGGAATTACAGGTAACCGCAGTGGAATTAGAGCGCCAATGGAAGGGTTGGGTTGCCGGGCGGGAACAGGTTTTTCAGGAAATGGGCGGGCTGACGCCGGATGCCGTGGACGGGCTGCGCGAGCATTTGTCAGCGCGTATATCGGAGGGCTCGCCCCTCATGCCGCCGCGTGATTTTTTACAGCCCGGTGCTGATACCCCGGCTGTGCGTCGGGCTGCGGACAGGCAGGCGTACGTTCTGCGGCGTTTTCAGGCAGGTCAGGATCCGGAGCTTGCCGCCGTCGCCGGGGCTTATGCGTTTTACTATGAAGGCGTGGCCCGCGCGCGCTGGCGCTGGCGGTTGCGGCACCGGCTGGAGAAGGCTGAACGCGCTCTGGCTGATTTGGAGCGCGTGACGATTGAGCGCACGCGCTGGCTGGACGAGATCGCCCGTGAGACCGAGCCCGAAGTTACGCCGCCTGACTTGGTTGTTGAAAAGTCCCGCTTGCGGGAATATATTGATCGCATTGAGCGTGAAACGACGGCTTCAGAGACAACGGCCCCGTTCGTCCGGTGAAGCAGGACGTGATCGGGATTTGGACGCATGGTTAAAATGAAAACAGCGGCGCAACAGACAACCGTGGGGCGGATTCACCCCGGGGTTTTGAGTTTCACCGCCGGCGATGACGTGATTGCCGATCATGCTTTGATAGCCGCCGACTGTATCGGTTCGGCGGCTCACGCCACGATGCTGGCCCGGTTGCCGGAGGCCTGCCGCGTGTTGCGTGATTCCGAGCGCCGGGCTGTGATCCGGGAGCTGGGTGCGATTATCTGTGACGCCGGCGCCGGGAAGTTCAAGATTTGCATCGAGGATCAGGATGTGCATCTGGCGGTTGAGCGTCGGCTGACCGCGAAACTGGGCAAGCTTGGCAAGAAGGTGCATACCGCGCGCAGCCGTAATGATCAAGTGGCCACCGACCTGCGCCTTTATACGCGTACTGCGCTTTTTGATTTGCGTGAAGAGGTGGCGGAGTTGGCGCTGGCGCTGTTGCGCTTTGCCAGGCGCCATGCCCGCTGGCCCATGGTGGGCCGCACACACATGCAGCCCGCGATGCCGTCCTCGGTTGGCCTCTGGGCCTCGGCGCATGCCGAGAGTTTGCTCGATGACGGCGCATTGCTGTCCGCAGTGGCAGCGTTGAATGATCGCTGCCCGCTGGGTTCGGCAGCGAGTTACGGTGTGCCGCTGCCGATTGACCGGGTTTTGACCGCCCGCCTGCTGGGCTTTTCTGCGCCGGTTCATAATGTGCTCGCCGCTGGAAATGGACGTGGCAAGATCGAGTCCACGGTGCTGGGAGCCGCAGTGCAGGTCATGATCACGCTTGGCCGCTACGCAGCCGATTTAATGCTCTACACAATGCCCGAGTTTGGCTACTTCCACTTCCCTCCCGAGTTCGGAACTGGCAGCAGCATCATGCCGCAGAAGAACAATCCCGACGCGGTGGAGCTCGTCCGGGCCCGCGCCGCCCGTGTGCTGGCGGCACATCAGGCGGTGACGCAGATCACGATGGCTTTGCCGAGCGGTTACAACCGCGACCTGCAGGAGACCAAGGGGATTTTCTTTGAAGGGCTTGCCACAACGCGCGCCTGTGTACGGGTGATGACTTTGATGACCGGGGCCTTGCAGGCTGACCGTGCGGCCTTGCTGCGTGGGTTTACTCCGCCGGTCTTTGCTACCGACCGGGCGCTTGAACTGGTGGCGGGCGGCATGCCTTTCCGTGACGCCTATCAATACGTCAAAACGCATCTGGACGAATTGCAAAACGTTGATCCGGTGGCAGCCGTGGCCCGCAAGATTCATCTGGGCGCGCCGGCGGGGCTTGATTTCGGAGCTTTGGAAGAAAAGGCGCGCGCCGAAGCGGCTGGCGTACGACGTGCGAGAAAACAGTGGTATCGCAAAGTGTCGAGTCTGATGAATATGACGTATCCGCCACCGGCCTGATAAGGCACGGAGCGGTTGCATGAAAGGAAGGTCGTTATGCGAATGAGGAAAAGTCTGACCAAATGGTTTCTCGGCGTGGCGTTGTCCGGCGGGCTGGTGCTGGGGTGGACGGCGGGCATCGCCCGTGCGGCTCCGGCGGCTGCGCCCGCAATCTCCGCCATCGCGGCGCCGGCTGTTCCGGTGGTCGTGGAAAGCGAGCATCTGACCATGGGCGTTATTTTCGAGAAGGGCGGCATTGTCATGTGGGTGCTGCTGCTGCTCTCAATGGGCAGTGTGGCGATCGTGATCTACGACGCCGTGACATTGCGGAAGGACCAGGTGCTGCCCACGACGTTGCGCGACGACGTGATGGGCAAGTTGCAACAGGGGCAGTGGGAAGATGCGCGTCTGGCGTGCAGTTACCGTCCCTGTGCTTTTGCTGCGGTGACGCTGGCGGCTTTGGATCTGGCTGAGGCTCAGGGCCATAAGCCTGATCCCATGCTGCTCAAGGGCGCTATCGAAGGCGAGGGCGCACGGCAGGGGACGACATTGCAGGAACAGCCGCAGGTGCTGCTCGATATCGCCGTGATTGCCCCGATGATCGGACTGCTGGGTTCAATTTTCGGAATGCTGGCCGCCTTTCGCGCCGTTGCCATGGATGCCGCCAAGGCCAAGCCCATGCTGCTGGCTGCGGGTGTCTCGGAGGCTATGTTCACCACCGCTGGCGGGTTGATCGTGGGAATTCTGGCGATGGCGTTTTACGGGTTCTACCGCCGGCGTGCGGCGCGCCTGGTTGGCGATCTGG
>JBAXJV010000316.1:0-3875 GCA_037137675.1 bacterium
CGAAATCCGCTCGCTCTGGGCCGCATGAAGACACCTAATCGCAGATGCGCCCGTGGGCAACCATGAATTGACGGTACAATCTGGCGTAAAGGCCATCCAGCTGCATAAGCTGGCTGTGGGTGCCGTGTTCAACGATGCGACCATGATCAAGCACGAGCACTTGATGGGCTTTGCGAATAGTGCTTAGCCGGTGGGCGACAACAAAGCTTGTGCGACCGGTGAGCAGCTTGTCGAGCGCGGTCTGCAGGCGCAGCTCGGTCAGCGTGTCCACTGAGCTGGTAGCCTCGTCAAGAATCAAAATCCGCGGGTCCGCCAGCATTGCGCGGGTGAAGCAAATCAGCTGGCGCTGCCCCAGCGAAAGGCCGACGCCCAGCTCCCCGACGGCGGTATGCAGGCCGTCCGGCAAGGCTTCGAAAATGTCCAGGCAATCCAGCCGCTGCGCCGCCGCGCGCACCTCGTCCTCGGTAGCCGTCGGCCGCCCGATCAGCAGGTTGTCCAGCACATTGCCGGAAAAAAGAAAGTTGTGTTGCAACACGATGCCCATCTGCCGTCGCAGCGAGCCGCCGCGGATGGCGGCAACGGGCATGTCGTCCACAAGGATCTCCCCGGCCTGTGGCAGATAAAACTTCGCGATCAAGTTGACGATCGTAGTCTTACCGCTGCCGGTCGGACCAACCAGCGCCACCGTCTCTCCGGGCTCGGCTACAAAGCTCACGTCGCGCAGCACTGGTCGCTCAGATTTATAGGCAAAATGCACATTGCGAAACTGCACACGCCCGCGCAGCACCGGCAGATCGTGCGCGTCAGGTGCGTCCTGCCATTCGGGGCTGGCATCCAGCAGCCGGAAGACTCTTTCCGCGCCGGTCATGGCCGTCAAGGCCTGATTGTAAATATTGGCCAGCGAAGAAACCGGACCAAAGAAACTTCCCGACAGAAAGAAGAACTGAATCAAGCTGCCGATCGTCATCGGCACTGCAGCGTAAAGCGCAAGCCAGCCACCCATCACAATCAGAACGGCCAGAAAAACCTGACTGTTGAAATCCAACAACGGCAGGAAAGCCCCCTCCACGCGGGTCGTGCGGATGTTGTACTCGCTGTGGTCCGCAGCCAGCTCTCGAAAGAGATCGGCGTTCATATCCTGCCGCGAAAAGCCCTGCGTAACCCGCACTCCGCGCACCGACTCCGCCACCGTGGCGGTCACGCGGCTGAAGCTGTCCTGTAATTCCCGGTAGGCATTACTCAAACGTCCCCGGAAGCGCCGGTTGATTTCCCAAAGCACCGGCACCATGCCAAGCGTGACCAGAAAAAGCCGCCAGTCATACCAGGCCATCAACGCGGCGGCGATAATCATCTGGCCCAGTTGCACCAACGCAACAAAAACCACATTCTGAACGCCCACCCGCACAGCCTCGGCGTCGGAAGTAAAGCGGCTGATAATGCTGCCCAGCCGCACGCGGCCGAAGTAGCCCATCGGCATTTCCATCAGGTGGCGGAAGAGATCCCGGCGCAGATCATGCACAACCGCCTCGCCCAGATTCAGCGCAATCCGCTGGCGATAGACAAAACTCAGCTCAGTCAGGGCCGCGAACAGCAGATAGCCCAGGCTGGCGCCAAAAATCACAAACCCGCTGCCGGAGGCAACCGGCCCGTTGGCAACCGCACCCAGCCCCCAGGCCAGCAGCGGCAATTGTATGGCACGCAGGACGACCAGAAAAAAGAGCTGCGTGCGCTGTCTGCGATATGGGCGCGTGTATTGAAATAAGCGCAGGAACAGGCTTATTCGCAAGGGCCGGTTGTCGCCGGGATGGTCCCGTTCTCGCGAAATAAAGGTCAGCGCGGAGGGACGGCCGGGAGAGGCTGGCAGCGTCATGTGATACCTCCCCCTGCTGGCGGCAGCGGTGCAGGTTCATCGTCGCCGGTTTGCAGATTGGCGCTGCGCCGGTACGTCCCCTTAACCAGCGTCAGCTCGCCGTGGGTGCCGATCTGCTCAATGCGTCCGCGATGCAGCACGACGATACGGTCCGCCCTTCGCAGAGCGCTGATGCGGTGAGTGACCAGCAAGGTCGTGCGTCCCCGCATAGCGCTTTCGATGGCATCCAGAATTTCCCGTTCCGTCTCCGCATCCACGGCGGCCGTCGGGTCGTCCAGCAGCAGGATCGGCGGATCCAGCAGAATTGCCCTCGCAATCGCCAGGCGCTGCCGCTGGCCACCGGAAAGATCGCTGCCCGCCTCGCTAAGCACGGTGTCGTAACCCTTCGGCAGACGCTCGATAAATTCGTGCGCTGATGCCAGCCGCGCAGCTTGCTCAATGCGCTCGCGACTGGCGGACGGGGCACCGAAGGCGATGTTGGCCGCAACGGTGTTACTGAACAGGTAGCTCTCCTGAAAGACAATCCCCACCTGCCGTCGCAGGTCTTCAAGCGAAATCCGCCGCAAATCCACGCCATCCACACACAAGCGCCCGCCAGTTACATCGTAAAAACGCGGGATCAGGCTCAGCAGAGTGCTCTTGCCAGAACCCGTTGTGCCAAGAATGCCCGTGCAATTGCCGGCCGGTATGTCGAGCGTAATACCGGTCAGCACTGCTGCCCCGGGCTCGTACTCGAACGCAACATTTTCGAACTGGATGCGGCCCGCCAATTTGGGCTTACGCAACGCACGCGGATGGGACTGAACCTCCGGCGGCGCATCGAGAACCTCGAACACCCGCCGCGCGGCCGCAAGACTCTGCTGCACACTGTCAGTGATCGTCGTAATGCTGTTAACCTGTCCGGAAAACCGCTGCAGCAGACCAAGAAACACGATCAACCCCGAACCCAGCGCCAATTCATCGCGCATCACAAGCCATCCACCGTAACCCAGCAATATGGCGACACTCAAATGCGAGACCAGGTTCACCGATGGCGAGTAGCGGCTGAGCAGCCGGAAAATACGGAGCTTCTGGTCAAGCACAGCACGGTTGACTGACGCAAAACACTGCTCCTCTTCCTTTTCGCGCGTGAAGCCCTTGATCACCTGCACGCCCTGAACAGCTTCGCTCAGGTCAAGTATCATGCGGTCCACCCGATCACGGTCGGCCAGATACGCCGGACGCACGGCGCGGGCGAAGCGCAGGGAAATGACGGCCATCAGCGGCAGCGGCGCCAGGCAGGCCAGCATCAGGCGCGGGCAAATATGCGCCATGTACCCGGCATAGAACGCCAGCGAAATCAGCAGCATTAACGTCTGGATCACCACGCCGTCCACAAACAGCCGCACCGACTGCACGTCGCTCGTCACACGATTAATCAGCGTGCCGCTGACGTTGTCATCGAAAAAGCGGAAGCTCAGCCGCTGCAACTTGTCGTAAATCCGCGACCGCAAGTCCACCACGATTCCGCGCTGCACCAGGCGGACATTTGCAAGGCTGTACCGGTAGGTCAGCCACCCGCGCAGCACAGCCATCACCACCACTACCGCCGCCAACACTGCAAGCACGGCCATCGGCGGCCAGAAGGACGGGGGCGTCAACCCGAAAGGCCAGTGCGGCATACGGGCTGTGTGGGCCAATTGCTGGAGAATGTAGTCAATCCCAACGCCCGTCAGACCCAGCGCGCCGAGGCTCAAAGCCAGCAGCAAAACCTGCAGCCCGATCACACGCAGGCAGCCCAGACGGTAATGCCAGGCCAGCCCCAGCAACCGTCGCACAATGGCTCCGTTGGTCAGCTCGGACTTTGCAGATTCAGTTGTGGGTTCACTTATAGCCATGCGCGTGCCATCCGGTGTGACCTTAACACACCAAAGCGCTGCTTGTCAGGAAAGGGTGGAGTGTTGAGTTTCGTTCACTAGCGTCCCATGGGACGCAGGCTGTTAGGCTGTAGGCTGTTAGACTGTTA
>JBAXJV010000317.1:0-3865 GCA_037137675.1 bacterium
CCAAATGTGCGGCTAAGCGGCGCTGGTTTCTCACGAACAGCCACTTTTGAGCCGCCAAGACGGCTCGGCGAGACGCCTCGCCCTACCTCGCGTACGCTCAAGTGGTTATTGAGAACCAGACATGGGTAGGGCGAACCGTCCCGGTGAGCCGCTGAGGTTGACAAGGCAGCTATCTCGTGCCGGGAAACAGAACCTTAGCCGCACATTTGGGTCGTATGTTGAAAAAGGAATTGCTTAACCAGTGCGCCACGGCTATTTTCCCCGCATGACAAAGATGTCCGCCAGATTCAGCCCGTGGTGGGCGTCTTTGAAATCTCCGGAACCCTGGTTTGTGAAAGGCGATCTGGACGGTTTTTTCGGGCTTTTCATTGACAACCTGCTGCAGCTGATGCTGATTGGAGTTCTGTGCAGGTTTGTTTGCGGGTTTCCTGCCGCGTTCATCACTTCCGTGATTCTGCCGGGCGCGGCGATTTCAATTCTGACCGGCAATCTTTTTTATGGCTGGCAAGCCAGAATGGTGGCGCTGCGGACGGGACAGCGGGATACCACCGCATTGCCGTTTGGCATTAACACGCCGAGCCTCGTGGCTTATGTCTTTCTGATCATGGGCCCGGTGTATCGCGAAACCGGCAACTGGCACCTGGCCTGGCAGGCCGGGTTGTTTGCCACGCTTATTTCAGGCGTCATGGAAATTGCCGGCGCCTTTGTGGGCGACTGGATGCGCAAACATACGCCCCGCGCCGCGCTGCTCTCCGCGCTGGCGGGTATCGCCATCACCTTTATAGCCATGGGCTTTATCCTCCAGATTTTCGCGTCGCCGATGGTTGCGCTGTTTCCCATGATGTTGATCCTGATTTCATATACTTCCCGCATCAAATGGCCGCTTTCACTGCCGGGTGGATTTCTGGCCGTCATTATCGGCGTCGCGCTGGCCTGGGCTTTACGCTACCTCGGGTGGGTCACATTTGTGACACCGCAGGACGCCTGCAGTTTTGAATTCCATGTTCCGAAGTTCATGCCGGATGACGCCCTGGCGCTGATGTTTTCCCCGCTTGGCTGGAAGTACATGGCCATCATTCTGCCGATGGGCGTTTTCAATGTCATCGGGTCGCTGCAAAATCTCGAGAGTGCTGAGGCGGCGGGGGATCGCTACGAGACCAAACCTTCCCTGCTTACCAACGGCATCGGAACCATTCTGGCCGGGTTTTTCGGCAGCCCCTTTCCCACCACCATTTACATCGGCCACCCGGGTTGGAAAGTCATGGGTGCGCGGGGCGGATATTCCATCTTGAACGGGCTGGTGATCACTCTGGTATGCCTGTTTGGAGGGTTGACGCTGATTCTGAAAGTCATACCCATTGAATGCACCCTTGGCATTCTGCTCTGGATCGCCATCATTATTACCGCCCAATCGTTTCAGGAAGTCCCCAAGCCACACGCCCTCGCCGTGGCTCTGGGGCTGATCCCGTCTTTTGCCGCCTGGGGCCTGCTTCAGGTTGAGACCACCCTGCGCATGGCTGGCTCGTCCCTGTTTGCGATTTGGGACAAGTGCGGGCCGGATCTCTATATTAAGGGTGTGGTGGCGCTCAGTCAGGGTTTTATCATGACCTCGATGATTCTTTCCGCCTCTGTGGTTTTTATGATTGACCGGAATTTTCTGAAAGCGGCTTATTGGATGTTTGCAGGCTCCGCATTATCTGCCGTGGGCCTGATGCACGCCTACACGCTGACACCTGCGGGTATCGAAAACAAGTTTGGCTGGATGGCGGCGCCCGATTTTGCAGCCATCTATGCCCTGACCGGCCTGATCCTGATCGGCCTGCACTTCTGGCATCTGCCGGAGGCAGCTGAGCACTCAAATTGAAGGATTGTGACAGCTTCCGGAGTCAGATTTTGATAATTCTGGCTTCAGGTTGCTCCGCAAGCCCGGCTGGTGCTGGCGACGATTGCATGTAATGTTCGGTGCTATAATTCGAAACCGCCCGCAGTTTATCGAGGACTTCGGAGAGTGAGTTAAGCGCGGCTGTGCAATCAGTTAGAATTTCGCATGCATCGCCAGGGTCCGGATTATTTCGAAGGCGATACAGGCACATGCTGATTACCGTGGCGGGTTGCCCCACGTGGTGGCACATGGCGCCAATGCTTTCAACCATCACGCGCTGGCGTTCCGCCTCAAGTTCAACTGCGTGGTTTTTTTGAAGCAGGCCAATGCGGTCTTCTGCCATCTTAACGATAAGTTCCATGTAATGTTTGACGGCGGCCAGATCATCCTCGTCCTCTGTAAGGTTGACTTGATCCGGAATTTCTCCGCTGGAAATTGTACGCAGGTAGTGCCTTAACCGGACGATGCTCACGGGGTATTTGAGTAATAATGTGTACCCCAGCGTAATGACAACCACCACCACTGCGATGGAAATCCATAGCTCCACCGGCGGTTGCGTGATCCCGTTGAAATGGCAGACCAAAACTCTGGCAAGAACCAGCGCTGGAATGATTGTGATGAGAATGGCCGAGACTATAACCTGTCCCCAGGCGCCACGATGCGATAAAGAGAGCGACTTTCTTTTCAGGGGCACCGGCATCTGCTGTGAGGCGTTTTTCATGATGCTGCAGGTGGAGATGTTTACGCCTGATTAATCATCCGCGCCGGCCAGCCAGGATTTTTTCCAAGGCTGTCAGAAACCTGGCGTTTTCCGGACGCGTTCCGACGCTGACTCGCAAATAGTCCGGCAGATCGTAGCCGTCCACGGGGCGCACGATTACGCCCTCGCGTTCCAGCTGTCCGGAAACAACGCGCCCCGCGCCGGTTTTGACGAGCATGAAATTGACCACCGACGGAACAAACGCGACGCCTAGCCGGGTCAGTCCCGCCTCCAGCTGACGCAGCCCGCCGGTCACCATTTTTTGCGTGCGACGCAGATGGCGCGCGTCGTCGAGCGCCGCTGTGCAGGCCGCGAGGGCCATGGCGGTCAGGTTGAACGGCTGGCGTACGCGATTGATAAGCTGAATGCATTCGGGAGGGGCGATTGCGTAGCCGCAGCGCAACCCGGCCAGCCCGTAGGCTTTCGAGAATGTGCGCACCAGGATCAGCTTGCGGCCTGCCCGCACGTATCGAAGCAGATCGGGTTGCCGGTCGGGTGGAAGCAATTCCGTGTAGGCTTCATCCACCACAACTGCGACGTGCTCAGGAACCTGTTCGATAAAACGCTCCAGCGCCGGAGTGCTCACCATGGTGCCGGTCGGATTGTTGGGATTGGCGACGAAAACCAGCCGCGTGTCGGGACGGATCGCGGCCAGCATGGCGTCGAGGTCGTGGGTCAGATCGCGCATCGGCACGGCGATGGCATGGGCGCAAAACATGGCGGCGATCAGCTTGTAGACGATGAAAGCCCGGTCGGCCATTACAGCGCTAGTCCCGTTGCCGAGGAAAACATGGCCAAGCAGCTCGATTATTTCGTTGCTGCCGCAACCGCAAACCAGACACTCCGGCGGCAGCTGCAGTTTTCCCCCGAGGGCCTGACGTAAATAAAAGGCGTTGCCGTCAGGGTAAAGGTGCATTTGTCGCGCGGCGGCCTTGATGGCGCGCACGGCGCGTGGTGAAGGGCCGAGTGAGTTTTCGTTCGAGGCCAGCTTGATTATGTCAGAAGCGTCCGCAAAGCCGATTTCACGAGCCACTTCTTCAATCGGACGGCCTGGTTCGTAAACTTTAAGGCCGCGAATCCATGGGTTGGCCAGTTCGGTAAATGCGGTCATGGCAGGGGACTCCTGTTTAACTGTTCACAAGGGGAATTGTGTTCGGTGTTCGGTGTGAAAAATAACCGGTATATCATAAAAAATGGCGAACAATTGTTCTCCATTTTTTATG
>JBAXJV010000318.1:0-3853 GCA_037137675.1 bacterium
AAATACGTGAATTTCCTAACAGTCTAACAGCCTGCGTCCTATGGGATGCTAATGAATCTTAATCTTAATCCTAATCAGCGCCCGTCTGGCTTCAAATCCGGAAGTCATATTTTTTACGGCAGCACTCTCGCGATCATGATGCTCGCCAGCCCGGTTCTGGCTGGTGCGGCGCGCGGCCCTCTTGCCTCCACCGGTGCGGTGGCTGTCGCGACTGACGTGGCTATAACACTTAGCCTGCGGGAAGCCCTTTTGACATCGCTGGAAAACAACACGGCGCTGCGTGTGCAGCGCTGGACGCCAGCCATCCAGAAAACCTACGAGCAACAGGCTGCGGCTGTTTTCGATCCCGCTGTTACCGCGCAGGCTCAAAAAGACAGGGCCTACAATACACAAGCCCCTCCGTTTTCAGCCACCAATCAGGCCAACCTGGACAACCTGTCCGGCGGCGTGGGGATTACTGAATTTCTGCCGACCGGGACAAGGATCGTCCTGCAGGGAATAACCGAAGTGGACAGCTCGACGCTTTACAGCGACCGGCAGGCTTCGTCGCAAGCGGGCCTGTCCGTGGCCCAGTCGCTGCTAAGAGGCTTTGGCACGTCGGTCAATCTGGCCAGTCTGCGGCAGGCCCGCCTTGACACACAGGTGACGGAATACGAGCTGCGCGGTTATACCGAAACCTTTGTGGCGCAAGTTGAAACGGCCTACTGGAGTTTAGCGCTGGCCCGCCGGCAGTTGGAGATCGTAAAACAATCGCTGGCGCTGGCAGAGCGGCAGCGCGACGAAATCGCGGCCCGGATCCGCGTTGGCAAACTCTCGCAAGTGGAGCTGAAATCAGCTGAGGCCGAAGTGGCATTGCGCCACGAGTTTTTGATTGATGCGCAAGGCACACTGGAAAAACGCCGCTTGAAAATTATCCAGCTGGTCAACCCGCCCGGGGCCGGAAAATGGAACCTCGAAGTTTTCCTGAAAGACGCGCCCCCGGTTCCCAGGGAGCCGCTGGCTGACGTAAACACGCATGTGGCCGTGGCTATGCGTATGCGTCCGGACATCAATCAGGCGCGCTTATCCATCCAGCGCGGAGAACTGGAAATTATAAAGACCAGGAATGGACTGTTGCCACGGCTGGATGCCTTTGTAAATCTTGGCAAAACCGGCTACGGCGATTCGTTCGGATGGGCAACCCGCGACCTTAACGGGGATGGCAATGACCTGGCGGTTGGACTGCAGTTCGAATATGTGCTGGGCAACCGCGATGCCAGAGCCAAACATCGCCGGGCAACGTATAGCCTTGATCAAACGCGCGAGGCCATGGACAACCTTAAACAACTGGCCGAAGTAGAGGTGCGCTCAGCCTATGTTGAGGTTGTCAGGGCACGCGAGCAAGTGGCTGCCACGGCGGCCGCGCGGCAGCTTCAGGAAGATGTGATGGAAGCAGAAACCGGAAAGCTGCTGGTCGGCAAATCAACCGCCTTGCTGGTGGCCGTGGCAGCGCGCGACCTGCTGAGCAGCCAGATTACCGAAAGTCTGGCGATCGTGACCCATCTCGACGCCTATATCGAACTCTACCGCCTCGAGGGTTCGTTATTAGAACGGCGCGGCCTGGATGCCCCGGGTCGTGAACCACTTCCGGGGCCAAACTAAACCCAAGCAAAAGGAGATTGTCATGGAAGATCTTAAGGGCCAGGCGCTAAATTTAAAAACACTGGTGGACTACGCTGCCGGCGCAGTTGTCAGCCGTACGCTGCTCAAGAAAGAGACTGGGAACATTACGCTTTTTTCGTTTGATAAAGGCCAGGGGCTGAGCGAACACACCTCGCCCTACGATGCCGTTGTCGAAGTGGTTGAAGGCGAAGGTTGTTTCATTATCGCCGGCGAACCACGGACGGTTAAAGCCGGAGAGTTGATTATCATGCCTGCCAACATCCCGCACGATGTGCAGGCCGCCAAAGAGCCATTCAAAATGCTGCTGATTATGATCCGATCGAAAACCTGATTTTAACTTCAATCAGCTTACAAGGAAACACGCATGCTTGATTCAAACGCTACCACCGTAGATTGGCAACGTTTCACCGGCGATGTTGCCATTCTTCCGATCGGCTCCATTGAGCAACACAGCGCCCATCTACCCATCGCCGCAGATTGGATCGAGGCCGATAGTTTTGCCCGTAAAACCGCCGAGGCAATCAATGCCGCGCTGCTGCCCGCCCTGCCCTACGCCAATTGTCTGGAACACAGCGGCTTCAGGGGGTCTTTCTCCCTGCGCCCTGAAACACTCATGCAGGTGGTTCGTGATCTGGCCGAGGAAATCGAGCGCCAAAACTTCAAGATCCTGATCGTCATCAATGGACACGGCGGAAATTTCAGCCTGATCCCGGCTTTGCGCGACTGGAACCGCCAAAACCGGCCTCTGAAAATATTGCTGGTTAATTTCTGGGAACATTGCGATCCCAAGCTGATTAACGAGTCCGCCTTTCCACGCCCGGAAGTGCATGCCGGAGCCTGGGAAACATCAATCATGATGGCCCTGCGACCAGACCTGGTCCGTTCCACACCAGGCGCGGACATGCCCATTAATCCGATCGATGCGCTGCCGCTTGAACGTCAGGATCTGACCACCTTCGGAGTCGGCCATTTCAACCCCACTGGCGCAGTAGGCTTTCCGGCCAGCGCTTCGGCCAGGCTCGGGGGAGTCATTTGCACATCCATCATTGCAAATTTAGTTCCATGGCTGAACGATCGAATTGCCCGTCTCCGCAATAATCCGCGCTATTCCGGTGCTGGCGGCATTCTTGTCCGGCCAGCTGTCGAAAATGATCTTCCTGAGAGCTTGCGCCTGAAAAGAATATCCGGGTGGAATCAAACCGGGGCCGACATCACATTTATTTTCAATAATTTTCCTTCCAGCTACTGGGTGGCGGTGCATAACGGAAAAGTCATCGGCACCACTACAGCAGCCGTCTATGACCAGCAGGTGGCTTGGATCGGCATGGTGCTTGTAGATCCGGAATTCCGCCGGCAAGGCGTGGGACGCCAGCTGATGATAGCCGCGCTTGAGAAGCTCCAATTAGTGACCTGCATCAAGCTCGACGCCACCCCGGACGGAAAAAAACTTTATGACACGCTCGGCTTCAAGGACGACTACCTCATTCACAGGATGACGACCGGAGCCGCGCCTGCCGCTTCAATATCACCATCGAATAAAATACGGGCCATGCAAGACTCCGACCTGCCCGCGATCATCGCGGCCGATCAAATGACTTTTGGAGTCAACCGCGCCGCCATTTTGTCCAGCCTGTTTCAACGCGCACCACAGCTTGCATGGATCAGCAAATCCACCCCGACCGCATTTTGTCTGGGCCGGGCTGGATCCAACTTCACCCAGATCGGGCCGGTCGTAGCACCTTCTGCGACCGTCGCTCAGGACTTGATTCAAGCGGCACTGACCACGCTCGCCGGCCAGCCCGTGATCGTGATGGTGCCAGCCTCACAACCGGCTGTGCTGGACTTCCTTAAGAATACGGGCTTCTTCTTAGAACGGACGCTGATGCGGATGTATTTGAAAGAAAATCGCATTCCAGGTCAGCCGCAAAACCTGCATGCCATCGCGGGCCCCGAATTCGGTTAGGCGCAGATGGAAAGATTCAATTATTTCCTGCGCCGGCTGCTGCTGATCCCGCCCACATTGCTCGGCATCACCCTGCTTTGCTTCGCGCTGATTCAGTTCGTCCCGGGTGGCCCGGTCGAGCAGAAGCTCATGCAGATGCGCGGCATGGGCAGCGGCGAAGGGGCGCCACTGACCGCCGGCGTTGCAAGCGCGGTATCCGCCCAGCAGCGTGCCGACCTGATCCGTCAC
>JBAXJV010000319.1:0-3805 GCA_037137675.1 bacterium
CCGCGCGATTTTTCGGAAGCCGTAGGGCGTTTTTCCTTGAACGTCGCAGCCGAGCCGACGGAGGTCGCCGTCGGAGACCTGATCACGGTGCGCCTGACCGTTACAGGTGATGGTGCGCTCGACACCGCAGCTCCTCCGTGTATGGCGGATGTAACCGGATTTCGCGTTTACCCGCTACGCCCGGATTCCGTGCCCGTCCCTTTCCAACAGCGGCGCACTTACACGCAGACGCTCGTGCCACTTACTCCGGCAGCCACGCTGGCGCCGGCCTATCGCTGGACCAGTTTTGATCCCGTTACCGACACCTACCGCGTGCTCACCGCCGGTCCCTTTCCGATCGTCTTTCATGCCGAACGCGCGTTTTCACAGGAGGTGTACCGCGTCACCGGATCCGGGCAGATCGCGGCACCATCCGTTCCGGATAACACCGGCACAACGACAAACGCACCGCCGCTACGCTGGTATGCGCGCGTGCCGCTGATCACGTGGCCTATTGCGGCGTTATTGTGCCTGCTGTGCGCAGCGCTGGCTGGATTGCGGGCGATCCTGCCGGAACAGGTTCGATCGGCATGCAATTCGCACGAGCGCTGGACACTGGCGATGCTGGGGGCGTTAATTGCTTTGGGAGTTGTGTGTTCAGCTTGGCATGCGGCGCGGGTTGAGCAGCGTATCCGTGTTGTGTCTGCAACTTGTCAGACAGCTGGTTTCGCGCCTTACGAAGACGCGGCTACGGTGGGTACCTTGCGCGCCGGCGAGCGTGTACGGGTGTTGGAAACCCACGGGAGCTGGCTCCGGGTTATGACGCCCGATGGCGGTGGCGGGTGGATTCCGGAAACTGCCCTGCGGTCGCAATAGGCCACCCGCTGCCTGCCGTGTTGTAAAAACCGCTTGCCTGAATCGTAACCGCTTGTATGATGAGAGTTATGAATACTTCAAACGCCTGGCTGGTGGGAGTTTGCGTGACTGCGCTTGCGGTTGCCGCAGTTAACGCTGCCAATAAAAATGACGAATCCTGGAACGTAATTAACGCCGGCGTGCGCATGCATGCCGCGAACGACACTTTCGACGGTGATAAGAAAGTCTACGGGGAGGAAAATCTCTCTTACAAGCTCGGCTACGAGTTTCACGAGTCGTCGGCATTCTGGCAGCTCGTGGCTAACTGGACGCCGGAGGCTACGGGCAGCGCTGATATTGACTGGGCCATGGCGCCGGAGATGAATCTGGTGTTTAAGGAAGGCTGGATGCGCGCCGGCACCGGCATGTTGATTGACTACGTCTCGCGTACTGACGGAAACAGTGAATGGACCGGCCTCTATTGGCAGTTTCTTGCCGGCCTTGGAATTCCGCTTGGCGACACTATTACCCTCGACGGATACGCCTACTATCCCTTCTCCGATTGGAACCGCCTGAACGAATTTGATTTCACAGCCATCGAATATGGCGTCAACCTGGGTTTTAAATTTTAGACGTACAGGCTGCAGGCGGTCGCGCTAGCGACCGTCATTCAAGCTTATTTTCCGCCCAATCGCTTGCGCGCTTGATTTGAAAAGCTATCCTGGACTCCCGTTCCCAACAGCTCTGTCAGCGCCTGGCGCGCGCCGTTTGTGTCGCCGCTTTGTGACAGCATCTCTGCCAGTCGCCAGCGGGCTTCACTTTCCTCCGGCGCTCCGGTGGTCGTGTGCAGATATTGGCGGTAAAGCCTCGCCGCTGCCGCCCATTGATGGTTCGCCTCGGAGACTCGGCCGCGCCAGAAAAAGCCTCTGCCGGAGAGTTTTTCCACAGGCAGTAAATTCTCGTATTCCTCAATCCAGCGCTGTGCGCCTTGCGGGTCTTGCGCTGCCAGCCGGGCTCGCACGCCATCCGCAAAACCGCCTGCCCGCGCCGCGCGCACGGATGACGGCAAAAATAATCCGCGCAGCGCTTCGGCGCGTTGATAGGCGTCGCGTGCGGCATCGGTATTTCCGTGCGTAAGCATTGTATCGCCATATCCAATCAGCGCTTGCCGCACTGCCGAGCGCTCGGCGGGATCGGGGCCCAGCCCGTCGCGCACGAGGCCTTCGATTTCCGTAAACACGCGGACTACCGCGCCTGTATCTGCGCCGCGTTCGCTCAGCGCGCACAACAGCGCTGCGGCGCCGGTGAGTTTGGCCCCACGCAAACTGTCGTCGGCCATGCCTTGGAGCAAAATAGCCAGCGCAGCCTCCGCTGGCGCCCCCGCGTGCACCATCCATGCCGGCAACCGCAGTCGCAACGCTGATGCAGCTGCAGCATTGCTGCCAGCTTCGCGCAAGTAACGCTCGCCTGCCGTGCGGGCCCGCGCCCAGTCGCCAGCATCTTCGTAAAGCGACGCCAGCGCCGGCAGGTTGTCCAATGGAATCCGGTCAATAGCATAGCTCTCAGCCACGCGCGCGTAATCCGCCAGATTGCCTGTGCCAAATTCCGGCGTCACCTGCTGCAGCTCGTACACTTCCAGCGGCCAGCTTTCCGATGCGCCGCTTGTCGCCGCCGCCCGCACCGTGTAGTGGCCGGGCGCGGCGTAGACGTGCTCCGCTACGCGACCGGTAGCGGTTTGTCCATCGCCGAAGTCCCAGCGCCACGCACCCTCCGCACTGCCCGGCGCCGCGCGCATTTCGACACGCGTGTATTGCCCTGTGGCGCGCGCCGCAGGCCAGATTGAATCGCGCAGACGCGGTTCGAAAACTGCCCGGCGTCCGCCCGTGCGGGTTTCGCAGGCTGCCGCTTCTGTGCGGTGTGGCGGCGGGAAAACGGATTCAGGAATTGACCACTCGCGTCCTGCGCCTGGTGGTTGCCAGCCTAGAAACGCCATCTGCTCCAGCGTAACCTCTTCCTGATAATACTCCACGTAATGCATTCCCTCGTCGAGCGTCAGGTGTGTCTGCATTTCTCCGTGCTTGCCACGCTCGCTGGTGTGCCGGCCCGGCCAGTGGATCAGCTCCTTGCCGTCGAGGAACGAAAACGATCCCTCGTTCGATGCGTTGCAGAAGGCATAGCGGCCCTTGTGCGGAATGCGTAGCCAGCCGCGATAGCAGCTGATGTAATAATCGGACCAGCCGAACGGATTGACCCCGTCGGAGATCATACGCTGAAAGCGCGCCCCGTCAGGCCCGGAGCTCGCCGACAGCAGCGCCGTCATTTCCTCCGGGCTGTTCGGGTTGGGTCCAGTTGGCCGCCGCCAGGTTTGGAGCACCAGCCCCCAGCGTGGAATCCACGGCGCCTGTGGCGCACCCGCACCGGGGCGCGGATCGGAAATAACCTCCTCCAACGCCCGCGAGGCCGCTGGATTTCCGGAATAAATAGTGTAGCTGTCCGAATCAGGTACTGCCCGGAACGCGATTATGGCATAGCGCGCGGCATCCAGAAAAAGCACCTGAAACGGTTGCGGTTTCCCTGTGGCACTCAGCACGCGCAGATCTGCGCCATCCGTCCGTACCGCGCCTTGCAGTAAAATCGTCGCTCCGGCGGTGTCGCACTCCGCATCTGGCGAGCGCGTGGTGATCTGTACCACGGTCCGCGCCGACCATTCGGGAAGCGCCCAGTCCGCAGCCATTCCAGGTGCCGTCCCGGCCATCCAAACCACTAGCAGGCATTCAAGCCGTCTGGCAACATGCATGTCCGGACGCCTCCATGGCAACCATATCCCATCCAAGCGTTTGGTACTCAATACAGCGACAGTCTAGCACACCTGATATTTTGCATTTGAAAACCGCCAGTAATCGGTGTAATGTATCCCCTGTTATTTGTGAATGCATCTTTTCCAAGGAGAACGCGCACATGACGATTCGTC
>JBAXJV010000320.1:0-3803 GCA_037137675.1 bacterium
GACACGCTGATTCCCAAAGAGGTGGAAGTGCAGACCACTGTTGGCCAGTGGTACACCCTGCGCATGCTGCCATACCGCACGGTTGATAATGTGATCGAAGGCGCCGTGGTCACCTTTGTTGACATCACGGAGATGAAGCAGATGCGCGAGTCGCTGCAGAAAGCCAATGAACTGCTGCGGCTGGCGGTGGTTGTGCGCGATGCCCACGATGCCATCACGGTGCAGGATCTGGAAGGGCGCACGATTGCCTGGAATCCTGGCGCGGTGCGGATGTATGGCTGGAGTGAAGTCGAAGCGCTGGCGATGAATATCCGCGACCGCATCCCTGAAAGTTTACGGAAAGACGAGCTGGCCAAGGTGAAGCAGCTCGGGAGCGCGGTGATTTTAGAGCCGTATCTCACCCGGCGGCTAGCCAAGTCCGGCGCGGTTATCGAGATCTCAATGACCTCCACCGCGCTGCGGAATGCGGATGGTAAGATGTATGCGATTGCAACCACCGAGCGGGCGATCACATAATGATTGTGCAAGCGGCGAGGTGCCTGTGAACGGGCAGGACGCGCCACGCAGGCAGACGGCGGCAAAGCGCTCCGGGCCGCCAAAAGACGAGATGACGCTGTCGCCCGAAGCGGCCCTTCGGGCGTTGCAAGAACTGCGTGTTCATCAGGCCGAACTGGAAATGCAGAATGAGTCGCTGCGCCTGATGCAGGTAAAGCTGGCCGCCGCCCGGGAACGCTATTTCGAACTCTACGATCTGGCGCCGGATGGTTATTGTACCCTTAGCATAACGGGGGTGCTGATAGAAGCTAACCTTGCCGCCACCAAACTTCTCGGAATAAACAGGCCCGCGCTGTCCATGCAATCGTTTTTCACCAGTTTTATTCTCAACGATGATCGAGGTGTTTTCTACCTGTACCGGAAACAACTCCTGGATACTGACCTTCCTCAAGACTTTGAGTTGCGGATGTTAAAAAATGGCAGCACGCCATTCTGGGCGCAATTGAAGATGGTTGCCGCGAAGGATGCTGATGGGGCGGCCACAATCAACGTAATGATCAGCGATATTTCCAAGAACAAGTTGATGGAAGCGGGACTGCGGGAGGCCAAGGCGGCGGCGGAGAGAGCGAGCATGGCCAAGAGCGATTTTCTTGCATCCATGAGTCACGAATTGCGCACTCCGTTGAATCCGGTGCTGGGGTTTGCAGAGTTGCTGGCCGGGGCGTCGAATCTGACAAAGGAACAGCGGAACTGGGTGGAAATTATCATCCGGCGGGGAAAGGATCTTTTGGGGCTGGTCGGGTCGGTGCTGGACCTCTCCAAGATCGAGGCTGAAAAACTCGTGCTTATACAGCAGCCCCTTGAATTGCGGGCGATGGTGCAGGACATGATCGCATCCATTATTCCAGCAGCCGGTAAGAAGGGCTTGCTTCTGGAATTAGAAGTTTCACCGGACGTTCCTGAAGAGTGTTTGGCAGATGATTTACGGCTCCGGCAGATACTTCTGAATCTTCTGGATAACGCGATCAAGTTCACTGTCGCTGGTGGCGTCACCGTGTGTTTGCAGAATGAACTTGCTGCTAGATTTGGACGCCCGACGGCGGCGGATGAGGCAGGGCTGCTCTTCAGCATACATGATACCGGAGTCGGGATCCCTGCTGACCGGCAGGCAGCAATATTTGAAGCGTTTACGCAAGCCGATGCTAAGCATGCGGTAAATTACGGCGGCGGGACGGGGCTGGGTTTGACGATTGCGCAACGCCTGGTAGAGTTGATGGGCGGCAAGATATGGGTGGAGAGCGTAGCCGGTCAAGGCAGTACGTTCTTTTTTACGGTTATCGTCGGCATTATCCGGAGCAGCGCTGCATCCAGGGAGGCAGCGCCGCAAACGAATTGCAGCGCTGCCGGTAAGCTCTTGAAAATACTGGTCGTGGATGACGATCCTGCCAGCCGTTTAGTAGCAGAAAGCATGCTGCAAAAATTCGGGCACACGGTTCGTGCCGTGCAAGACGGAAAGCAGGCGCTGGCGTGCTTGGCGGAGGAACCTTTTGACGTGGTGTTAATGGATGTCCAGATGCCGGGCATGGACGGAATAGAGGCGACGAAGAGTATCAGGAAAGTGGATCTCAGATGCCGCTCTGGCCGTCTTCCAGTTATTGCCGTAACGTCGTTTGTCGGTGTTGGCGATCGGGAGCGATTTCTGGCGGCGGGCATGGATGGGTATGTCAGCAAACCTGTCAGCATGGACTCCCTTGCAGATGCTATAGCCAGAATTGCTATGCCGGATTAAACCAAGTGTTGCTTGAACTCGGGGTAGGGCGAACCGTCACGGTGAGCCGCTGTGGCCGCTGAGCGGCTGTTTTGCCCAATCCAATCCAACGTGTATCGCAGTTTTGGAAACCTGTTTCGTAGTTGAATTACCTTTCAGGTTATGTGTAAAATACAGGCGTGAGCACTCAGGTTCGTGATGTAACGCGCGAGGAATTGGTTATGCTCCGCTTTATAGAAGCGGTGGCGGTACGGTTGCCGGATGATGGTGCGGTGCTGAAATCTCTGGGCGACCTCTACACGCGGCTAGGTTTTTATGCAGAAGGGCTGGATGTGGACCAGCGCTTGTCAGCGTTGTGCCCGCAAGAACCGCTGGTTTTATACAACCTTGGATGCAGTTTTGCGCTCACGGGTAACGTGAATGCGTCGCTGGAAGCATTGAAGCGTGCGATCAGTCTGGGCTACGATGATCTGGTGTTCATGGCCCGCGATGAAGATTTACGTTCCCTGCGTGAGTTGGCCGAGTTTCGCGACATTACCGGGATGGACGCGCCAGGCTCCAGCCTCTAACTGTCTCAGGCCTCGAGCTTAGGAAGATCCACCCAGGCGCGCTGCTGCCATGAGCGCAATCCCAGTTCGGCCATTTGAACACCTTTGGCACCTTCCAGAAGTCCCCACGGAAATGGCTCGTTGAGCACAATGTGCCGCAGGAATAGTTCCCACTGGACCTTGAAGGCGTTGTCATAGTCGCACTGCTCCGGAACCTTTTGCCAACCTTCCTGAAATTGGATGGTTTGCGGAATATCCGGGTTCCATACTGCGCGTGGCGTGGCACCGTAAGGCTGGATCCAGCAGTCGCGAAGTCCGGCCACCGCCGATCCCAGTGTGCCATCAACCTGCAATGTCAGCAGGTCGTCGCGCCGTACGCGCACGCACCATGAAGAGTTGAACTGCGCAATTACGCCGTTCTCAAGTTCAAAGGTTGCATAGGCCGCATCGTCAGCCGTGCATTCAAAGGGCTTGCCATTCTCGTCCCAGCGTTGCGGTAGATGCGTGGCGCCAAGGCATGAGAGTGCTTTCACCGGGCTGAAAATATTGTCCAGAACGTAGCGCCAGTGGCAAAGCATGTCTACAATAATGCCCCCGCCATCTTGTTTGCGATAGTTCCAGGACGGGCGCTGAAGGGGAATCGTGTCGCCTTCGAAGACCCAGTACCCGAATTCTCCGCGCACGGAGAGGATCCGGCCAAAAAAGCCGCGGTGGATCAGCTCCTTCAGCTTAAGCATGCCGGGCAGCCAAAGCTTGTCCTGCACGACGCCATGCTTAACGCCGGCTTTCACGGCTGCGCGGTGCAGCGCGAGCGCCTGTTTGGTGTCCAGCGCGACCGGCTTCTCGCAATAAATGTGTTTGCCAGCCGCGATGGCCTGCAAGACGGCCGGCCCGCGGCGGTCGGTGGTCTGGGCGTCGAAATACACCGTGTTCTGCGGATCTGCCAGCTCGTGGGTGAGATCTGTGCTGATGCGCGTCACTCCGGAGCGATG
>JBAXJV010000321.1:0-3789 GCA_037137675.1 bacterium
CCCTTGACTGCGGAATAAGTGGGTGCGGGGTAACTGACAGGGCAGTCGCCGGTGTCGGGACGGGTCCACATTGCCGTCGGGCCTGATATTTCTAGCTGGATCTCGTATGGTTTCGTTGTCATTGCTGATCTCATCGGTTATCACGCAAAGAATTGCGTCTGGTGCTGCATGAACGTTCAGATATTCTCGGATGGCCAACGCCCCGTATTTTCTCGGTGTGGCTTCGCCTTCCCAAGATCATGCAGCAGTCCCGCCAACCGCGATTGTTTGCATTCGCCAAAGAAATGGCCAAAGGCCTCTGCCCGGAAAGCCACGCCCATCAAGTGGGTTGCCAGTGGGTGATTTTTTTGTGCCCAAAGCGTCATAAATGGCATCTCCCTCGATAATGTTCTCTCATGCTCCTACCAGACCGGAACCCTCCCCCCGCGCGGCGGCGGGAGCCCGCAGCCCTCCAGGAACGGCGCAACGGGTGGGGATGAATGAGGAAGGCGGCGGCTTGATCGGCGGCGGAATGCGGGTGGTCGCCAAAGAGGCGGATCGGATGACCCATATGATTCATGCGGGGTAGAGTAGTCCTGGCGTCAAGAACGCGCAAGTGGTTTGTGGGATGATGAGATGGTTCGGGCGAGTCGGACGAGTAGGACAGGTCGGATGTGGACAGGGCGGAGGGGGAGTGCGTGCGGATGAGGGGGGCGCATTTGCGGGTAGGCGGCGGAGATCAGCAGCAGGTCGCCAAGGCGTCCGGGGCGTATGCCGATGCGGCGCGCTAGCTCGGTCTGCGTGAGGTGCCGCAAGCGCCGTAACTGCGTCAGACGCGGCCCCGGTTGTTTCTGCAAACGGGCTTCTTGAATGGTGAGATGGCGTGAGCCAGACTCCCCAAAGGTGATATAAGACATGGTTGTGTGAGTGTCAGTGAATGTTTTAGAGTAGGGCGTCGGACGGGTCTGACGAGGTCAATCTATTTGCTGGGGGAGGGATTATGAGCGATCCGGATGGGGTGCTGTTGCCGCATGGCGGGTATAAGCACTTGCGGAGTTACGCAGTCGCCGAGGCGGTTTATGACGCGACCGTGGTTTTCTGCGACCGCTTCGTCGACAAACGCTCGCGCACTCACGACCAGATGGTTCAGGCGGCGCGTAGCGGCGTCCGCAATATCAGCGAGGGCAGCGGCGCGGCGGCGACCTCGCGCAAATCTGAGATGAAACTCACCAATGTGGCGCGGGCCAGCCTTTCGGATGAATTGCTTAAGGATTACAAAAGCTTTCTGATTCAGCGCGGGCTGCGCGTTTGGAACAAGGATGCACCCGAGGCACTGGAGATGCGCGAGCGGCTGAAACACGATCTTGCGCCCGATCTGCCGCCGACGACGGAAGGAACGGTGCGCTTGACCGGGCTGGCGGGGTTATCGGAGTTCATGGCGAAGGCCGAGCCTGAATTGGCGGCCAATGCGATGCTGTGCGCGGTGAACCAGGCCGCCTATTTGCTGAAGCGTCAGATTGAAAGCCAGAGTCGGGATTTTGTCGAGCATGGCGGGTTCACCGAGCGGTTGTATGCGGCGCGGGTGCAGGCGCGGGGGAAAAAAGAGTCGGACGGGTCGGACAGGTCTGACAAGTCGGACGAGCCTGTTTGCCCGATTTGCGGCAAGGTTATGCGGCGGCGCGTTGCCAGGAAGGGGGCAAATGCGGGCAAGGCGTTTTGGGGATGCTCCGGGTATCCGGAGTGCAGGGGGACGCGGGCTTTGTCGGACAAGTCGGACAGGTCTGACGGGTCGGACAGGACTGATTTGGGCGCGGGAATTTGAAAGGGCTGCTCAGCCGAACTCGATGCTGGGGCAGGCGTCCAAGGCCAGGCTTTCGGTGAGGGTGGGGGGTGGCACGAGCTTGTGGGCGGCCAGGCCGGCCACCATGGCGGCGTTGTCGGTGCAGTATGCAGGCTCGGCGAGCAGCAGGCGAAAGCCGCGCGCGGCAGCGGCGGCGGTCAGCAGCTCGCGCAGGCGGCGATTGAGCGACACCCCGCCAGCCACAATCAACGTTTGATTGCGGCCCAGCGCCGTCAGAGTGCGCGTCACAAGTGTATCCACAATCGCTTCCTGATAGCTGGCTGCGAGGTCTTTTACGCCCGGATTCCCGTCGCGGTCAGGCGGGTATTTACGCAGATGATAAAGCAGCGCCGTTTTGAGGCCGCTGAAGCTGAAACAGGCCTCGGGAACAATGTTATCCGTGAAGCGCGCATGCATTTTGCGCGGGAATCCGCGCGGGAAGATCACGGCATCGGGTCGTCCGCCTTCGCGCGCGGCGCGATCAATCGCCGGGCCGCCGGGATAACCCAGCCCGAGCAGCGTGGCGCCTTTGTCGAAAGCCTCCCCGGCGGCATCGTCCACTGTGTGCCCGATCAGGTGGTAGCGGCCGGGGGCTTCAACGCGTAGCAGGAGTGTGTGGCCGCCGGAGACTATTAATGCCAGACAGGGCATGACGGTTGCCCATGCCGGAGCTTGAGTCCCAAGAAAGGCGGAGTAGAGGTGCGCCTCCATGTGGTGGATGCCGACCAGCGGCAGGCCGAGGCGCAGGGCCAGACCTTTAGCTCCAGCGAGGCCGACAAGCAGGCTGCTGGCCAGTCCGGGACCATAGGTGACGGCCAGCGCATCGAGCTGGCCCCACTCTAAACCCGCAGTCTTCAATGCTTCTCTGAGCACATCGGGAAGGTGTTCGACATGCTGCCTTGAGGCGATTTCCGGCACTACGCCGCCGTACGGGCGGTGGGCGGCGATTTGACTGTAGACGATGTTGGACAGCACCTCGCGTCCGTCGCGCACGACCGCCGCCGAGGTTTCATCACAGGAAGTTTCGATGCCAAGAATAATCATAGCGTGGCGCAATTACCTGTGTTCCGGTGTTTGGTTTTCAGTGTTCGGTGTTCGAAAAAAACAGTTCATGTCCCTGAAGTCTTTGTTTGCCCTGAACACCGGACACCGGACACCGGACACACGATCAACGTCGGTCCAAATGCCCATACACAGCCTGTTCTAACGCCTTGCGCATGGGGACCAGAGGCGGCATGGCGCCGGTCCAGATACGGAATGATTCGGCGCCCTGATGGAGCAGCATGCCGAGACCGTTAATGGCGCGCGCGCCGGCTTCGGTGGCGGCGCGCATAAAGGCGGTCTCCGGCCGCATGTACACAAGGTCCATGGCGTACTGGCCAGATCTGAAGGCGCCGGCGGGCAGAGGGCTGGGATCGTGGTCATGCATGCCAACCGGCGTGGCTTGAACGACCAGCTCCACCTTCCGACTGGCGCGCGGCCAGGCGGTGGGGTCGGAATCGGAGATTTCAACGATTGTTTTGGGGGCGAGGTCGCGAATTTCTTCGCACACCCTCGCCGGACGGGCGGGATCGAGATCGGCCAACACAAGGCGCGCGGCGCCCTCGGCGGCGGCCGTGAGGGCCAGTGCGCGACCGGCGCCGCCGCAGCCGAGGATGAAAATCGAGCGTCCGGCGACGTTGAAATCGAAGGCTTCGGCGATGGCCCGCAGAAAGCCGCGGCCGTCGGTGTTGTGGCCCTTGAGTCCGGTCGGCAGGATTTCGACCGTGTTGACCGCGCCCAGCCGCCGGGCCAGGGGATCGAGATCATCGAGGCCGCGGAAGGCGACTTCCTTGAGCGGCACGGTGAGATTGATACCGCCAAAACCCATCGCGGCCATTGACGGCAGCACCTGCATCAGCCGCTCAGGGGCGACATCGAAGGCCATGTAAACGGCGTCGCGGCCCAGCGCCTGGAAGGCCGCGTTGTGC
>JBAXJV010000322.1:0-3775 GCA_037137675.1 bacterium
TCGGGGAGGGCGTAGTAGACCAGAAGAGCTGCCTCGCCGCCATGAAGAAAGCTGATTACCGTGGCTACATCAATATCGAATACGAAGGCGACAAGTACGATCCCGAGGAAGCCACCCGCCGCGCCGCCAAATACCTCGCTGACCTGATCGCAAAAATATAAGGCCAGCGAAGACCGTTACGATGATGCGGTTGCAGGCGCCGGTGGTGATTTAGACGAAGCGCAAGCCTTTCGCAGAAGTGTCCCCAAGTCCGTCAGGAGCTGGCGGCAAACGTGGGCCCTGCATATTCCGTAAAGATCAGCGCCTTACGGGCTAAGCCCACAACTCGTTCATCGTTTTAACCGTCTGCTCCACCAGCTGCTGCCCACCTTGGGAATTAACCTCGTTGCAGTAAAGGCAGGCGCTGTAACTCTCGCCGGCTTCCGCTTTCGCTGTCGCCAAATAGGACGGACTGCCTCCGGCTGTCAACTGAACCAGAAACGTCTGTACTGCAGGACTGCGCCCGATCATGCGCAGGCCGTAATCCAGAAACAATTCGAAAGAGTTTGTCGCGAAAACGATATCGCCCAACCGGATGACGTGAAGCTCCATCTGATGGTCGGGATGATGCTTCTGTTCCTCGTAGCGCGCCAGAATTCTCAGGCAGCGGAACTTTCGCGAAAAACAAACGTCATCTTTTTCGTTGTAGGCACGCGTTGCGGCATCCGTCGCTGTTACTGGCAAGATTTTTTCAAGCGCAGCCAGCGCGGCCTTTGTATGGAGGTACTCCTGCTCCGAAATCAAGCGTCTGGTCAGAGAGATGGCCCGGATTGAATGCGCCAGCTGCAGCTCTTCCCGCAGGTCATTACGCGCCCATGTGTAAATCTCATCAAAGGCGTTTGCCAGACGCTGAGCAATCTCCTGCCTGGATGTCCGGTGCTTAAGTTGCAACATCCGCTGTTCAGCATCCTTGTTATACATCGGATGCGGAGACAGGTCGCCGGCGGGCGCGCACTGCGGAAGCACAAACAGGTTCTGACCGTGCCGCTGGCGTAATTCCATACGGACCTCGTGCCAGAAATCCGCTGATACATATTCAATGTTTTCGGTTTCCTGTGAAGTACAAGGCAGGTTGTAAACCACGCCGGTTAAGCTTTTGTTTTCGTCGAAAGTGAAAAGCAGATTGACGCTGTGATCTACACAGCCTTCCAGGCCGCTGAATTGCGGATCTTTCGTGTCGCCGTACATCCGTGCGTGCTTTTCCGTTTTCATCCCGGACAGCTCGGTGTAGCCGGGCCGTTGCGACAGGTCATCAAAGTAAACCACACGCCGGTTATGACCTGCGACGGCGTAGCCATAGCCCCAGGCGACCGCGCCGGGCTTACGGGCCTTCCAGCTTTCAGCCGCTGCGTCCGCCACGCGGTCGGAGAAGAAATCGCTATATTCGGCAGGCGTCATAACGCCGGACGGCACCGGCGGATACCAGAACCCCGGAAGATCCGGCGCAGTATGAGTGTGGGTAGTGTTAATGATCAGTTTCTCAGGTGGAAACTCGGGGAGTTTCCGCTTCAGTTTTTCCCGGCATTGCTCCAGCACCCCCACGGACACTTCGCAGAGATCGCAAGAGACCCATATGAAAGCCTCCGCTCCAGATGCGACACTCAGCGCGGTAATCGTCACAGGGTCCTGAACGCCCTTGGAAATTCGCAGGTGAAATTGACCGAGCAGATTGACCGGCCGGTCGGGAGTTATATCCCGTCCTGCCCATCCGATAAGAACCCGATTTGCTGCTGCCATAATTAAGCTCCTGTTCTGTGACGGGCAAGATGCCATAACCGCGCCGAATACACAATCGCAGAGCAATCTAAACCGGGTTAACTTCCCGCAAACGACCGCCCCAACCGCCCGGCTACCGGCAGCAATAACAGTAACAGACAGGCAGCCAGCAAGCTCCATGGCGCCTGCACCGCCAGCGCGCAAAAGCATGCTTGCAATAACAACAGCCCGCGAATCCAAGCACCGATTCCGCGACCGACCGTCACCGGCGACGGCGTACCACGCAGAGCGTGTCCCACCGCCAGAAACCATCCGACCGCCAGCACTCCCGTAAATAGCACCGCAAGCATGCGCCCCACCCCGTCTGACGGCCAGCGCGTACAGGCCGCCAACATCAACAACGCCATACCCGACACCACCCCCGGCAGCCAGCGCCAGAAACCCAGACGGCGCGTTTCAGTCTCGTGCGCAGCAATGGACGTCACAACCGCCACCAGCAAAGTTTCAGAAATAGCCGCGAGCAGCGTCGTAAGCGGTAGCGCGCCAAGAAAGTTTTCCTGTCCGGCAACGCTGGCACCCAATAATAAGTTCAATCCCCGACAAAGGCCCATGTTCAGCGCCCCGATGCCGCGCAAACGTTTGAGCCCGTAATTATAAGCAATAATCGCCAGGCTCAGAATTACGGCCACAGCCAGCGAACGTGAACCGGACAGGCCCGCCGCACCCAGTCCCAGCCCGAGCGCCAGTAGTCCGGTGAGCAGCACGGCGACCGGACTCAGCCGTCCCGATGGAATTGGACGCCCGGGCCGCTCGCGAAAATCTTCAGCCCTGTCGGCATAATCGTTGATGGCTAAACCCGCCACATACAACGCCAGCCCCGCCCCGCCCGCAACCACGAGCACTGGCCACTGTCCCTGAGCGCCGCCAGCCAGCGCAAACCCGGCCAGCACATCGCCGGGCACCGTGAGCAAATTCGGCGCCCGTAAAAGCTCCAGCCAGACGCACCCGGCACGGTTCTGGTTCAACGCTGGAACTCCCCCGGATCAAGGGGCGCAATCGTGAAATCAGGCTGCCAGTGCGGGCTTTGACTATAAAACTTCATCGGATTTTCGAATACGATCCGTTTCACCGCTGCCTCGCCATGGCCATCCGCGCGCATGCGCTCAGCAACTTTCACAAGGCTTAGCGGATCCGACACACCCCAATCAGCCGAACCATCCACAATCATACGTTCGGTGCCATATTCGCGCAGAATCGCCGAGACCCTTTCTGGCGACAGCTTGGAAACCGGGTAAACTGTCATCCCGCACCAGCAACCGGTGGCCTGCGTCACAGCCACAGTTTCTTCGGTGTTGTGGTCAATTTCTATCAGCGCCGGATTTGCGCCCGACGCACGCACAATCGCGGCCGTGCGTTCCGCCCCCGCCAGTTTATTGGTATGCGGCAGGTGAATAATCACTGGCATCGCGCGCTTGACCGCCAACGCCAGTTGAAGTTCAAAAGCCTCTTGCTCGTGCGGGGTAATCAGGTTGAATCCGATCTCGCCCACCGCGACACAACGGGGATGGTCGAGATAAGCCGGCAATCCAGCCAGCACCTCTTGCGCCAGCGCTGCGTCTTCGGTTTCTTTTGGATTAAGCGCAACCGCCGCATAATGATCCACACCGAAGCGTCTGGCGCGGATGGTTTCAAACTCTAAAATCAGCTGGAAGTAATCAAAAAACGTCCCGGCGTAGCGCCTGTTACAGCCCATCCAGAACGATGGTTCCACACAAGCGCGTATTCCACTGCGGTACATCGCGACATAGTCGTCCGTCGTCCGCGAATACATGTGAATGTGCGGCTCAATGATCACGGCAGTTGTCTCAACCGTACACCGGTCCGAGTTCACGGCAGGCGGCGAAATCATCCCCGCCGCAGCGGTCCCAATAGGTGGGCCGGAAGATGTCCGCCGCCGCCAGGTTGTGAAGGTCTACAGGGATGCGCAGCATGGCATTAAGCGTGAGCATGTCGGCTGCAA
>JBAXJV010000323.1:0-3762 GCA_037137675.1 bacterium
GTCGCCAACACCACGTAGCACCCCCTCAGCGACCCCCCTACAGAGCGCCAGGCGCCCCACGCGCCCCATTTCCGTAAAAAACACTTGACTACACAACCGCTAACTTGACATGCTTCTTGTTCAGCGAAATGTTGACTAAATGATCATACCTTGATATTGTCTGATCGGTTCGTAACCAATTTTGAGGTAATGTAAACAGAGGTATCTTATGCCAAAAGTGCTTGGAATTGATTTAGGCACGACGAATTCCTGTATGTCCGTAATGGAGGGCGGAGAGCCCGTGGTGATCCCGAATGCCGAGGGCATGCGGACCACGCCTTCGATTGTGGCATTCACTAAGACCGGCGAGCGCCTGGTGGGGCAGGCCGCGAAGCGGCAGGCTGTTACCAATGCCAGTAACACGATTTTTTCGATTAAACGCTTCATGGGTCGCAAGTTCGAGGAAGTTGCGCGCGAGATCAAGCTGGTTCCGTACAAGGTGGTAAAGGCGGCCAATGGCGACGCCAACGTTTCGATTGGCGACAAAACCTACTCGCCGCCAGAGATTTCTTCGATGATTTTGCAGAAGATGAAAGCGGACGCCGAGGCCTTTCTGGGCGAGCCGGTTACGCAGGCGGTGGTGACAGTACCGGCCTATTTCAATGACAGCCAGCGGCAGGCCACCAAGGATGCCGGGCGCATCGCAGGGCTGGAAGTATTGCGCATTATCAATGAACCGACAGCGGCATCGCTGGCTTACGGGCTGGACAAAAAGAAAGACGAGAAAATCGCCGTCTACGATCTGGGCGGCGGCACGTTTGACGTATCGGTTCTGGACATCGGCGACGGCGTGTTCGAAGTCAAGGCGACCAATGGCGACACGCATCTGGGCGGCGACGATTTCGACCACTCGATCATCGAGTGGCTGGTGGACGATTTCAAGAAAGAGCACGGCATTGATCTAAGCAAAGACATGATGGCCCTGCAGCGGCTGAAAGAGGCTTCGGAGAAGGCTAAATGCGAGCTCTCCAGCGCGCAGACCACCGAGATCAACCTGCCGTTCGTCACGGCAGACGCCAGCGGCCCGAAACATTTACACGTAAACCTGACCCGCGCAAAAATGGAGCAGCTTGTGGAGGGTTTGATCGAGCGCACACGCGGCCCCGTGGTGGCATGCCTCAAGGACGCGGGATTAAGCGAAGTGGACGAGGCCGTGATGGTGGGCGGAATGACGCGCATGCCGAAAGTTCAGGATATGGCGCGCACGCTTTTCGGCAAGGAACCCCACAAGGGCGTTAATCCGGACGAAGTCGTGGCTGTTGGCGCGGCGATTCAGGGCGGTATTCTGAAGGGCGAAGTCAAGGATGTGGTGCTGCTCGATGTAACTCCGCTTTCGCTGGGCATCGAGACTCTAGGCAGCGTGTCCACGGTGCTGATTGAGCGCAACACGACAATTCCAACCAAAAAGACCGAAGTTTTCAGCACCGCCTCGGACAATCAGACGCAGGTTGATATTCACGTCTTGCAGGGCGAGCGTAAATTGGCGCACGACAATAAGTCCATCGGGCGTTTTGCGCTGGACGGAATTCCTCCGGCAGCGCGCGGCGTGCCGCAGATTGAGGTCACCTTCGATATTGACGCCAACGGGATTCTTCACGTTGCCGCCAAGGACCTGGCGACCAAGCGCGAGCAGAAGATCACGATCACCAGCTCCAGCGGGCTTAATGAGGCCGAGATCAAGCGCATGGTGCGCGACGCCGAGGAGCATGCCGGCGACGACACCAAGAAGCGCGAGCAGATTGACGCGCGCAATCAAGCCGAGAACCTGGTCTACCAGACCGAAAAACTGATCAAAGAGCAGGGCGAAAAGATGGACGCCGCCAAAAAACGCGAGGTCGAGGACGAGGTCGGACGCGTGAAAGAGGCGCTCAAGAGCAACGCGGATGCCGATGCGCTGCGCAAGGTCATGGAGGGCCTCTCCACCAAAATGCAAGCCGTTTCCAGCGACATGTACGAGCACGCCAAGGCTCAGCAGCCTGGCGCGGACGCTGCTGGCAGCGGTGGCGCACCGGGTTCTGAAAGCGCCGCAGATGGCAAGGATGCCGGGCCAAAGGGCGGGCGCGCCGGCGGCGGCAAGGACGATGTGATTGACGCAGACTTTGAGATGGTGGACGACAAGAAAAAGTAAGCTCACAAATTTCCGCTCCGCTGTCCCGTTCTATGCGGGCTGCGACGGATCGGCCTGGCGCGGGTGCGGCGGGCCGTCGAATGACGAATGGAAGGGGACCCTTGGGGGTTTCACCAAACGAGAGAGAAGGAGATACACATAAATGAAGATCAAACCGTTGAGTGATCGAGTACTGGTTGAGCCAGTCAAAGAGGCCGACGAGCTCAAAAAGGGCGGAATCATTATTCCCGACACTGCGAAAGAAAAGCCGCAGCAGGGAAAAGTAATTGCCGTGGGTACCGGTAAGCGTGATGACGATGGCAAATTAATCCCCTTTAATGTGAAGGTCGGGGATACGGTGCTGATGCCGAAGTACGGCGGAACCGAAGTTAAAATCGACAATCATGAATACCAGATCGTCCGCGAGGATGATATTCTCGGTGTAATCGAAGGCTTATAATTCTGATCAAAAACACCCTGTAATCAGGGAGGAGTAACGCGAAATGGCTGATAAAGGCAAAATTCTGAAGTACGACGCCGATGCGCGTCAGGCACTGCTGCGTGGCGTAGAAAAACTGAGCCGTGCGGTTAAAACAACCCTCGGACCGTGCGGGCGTAACGTGGTGTTGGACAAAAAGTTCGGTTCGCCGACAATCACTAAGGACGGCGTTTCGGTTGCCAAAGAGATCGAGCTGTCCGACCCGTTCGAAAACATTGGCGCGCAGATGGTCCGCGAAGTTGCCAGCAAGACAAGCGATACCGCTGGCGACGGAACAACCACAGCGACGCTGCTGGCCGAGGCGATTTATCGCGAAGGCTTGAAGAACGTCACCGCCGGGGCCAATCCGATGAGCCTCAAGTTCGGTATTGATAAGGCTGTCGCGACACTGGTCGAAGCGCTTGCGAAGCAGTCCAAAAAGGTCAAAGAGCACATTGAAATCGCCCAGGTAGCCACAATTTCGTCGAACGGCGATACGGCAATCGGCGAAATCATCGCCGACGCCATGGACAAGGTCGGCAAAGACGGCACAATCACCGTCGAGGAAGCCAAATCCGTCGAAACCACACTCGATGTGGTCGAGGGCATGCAGTTCGACAAGGGCTACATTTCCCCGTACTTCTCGAGCAATCCGGAGACGATGGAGTGCGTGCTCGAAGACGCCTACATCCTGATTCACGAGAAGAAGATCTCTAACCTGCAGGATCTCCTCCCTCTGTTGCAGCTCGTGGCAAAGTCGGGCAAGCAGTTGCTGATTATCGCCGAAGATGTCGAGGGCGAAGCCCTGGCAACTCTGGTGGTCAACAAGCTGCGCGGCACCTTGAGCGCTTGCGCGGTGAAGGCTCCGGGCTTTGGCGATCGTCGCAAGTCCATGATGGAAGATATCGCAATCCTGACAGGCGGACGCTGCCTGACCGAGGATCTCGGCGTCAAGCTTGAGAACATCAAGCTTGAGGATCTGGGTCGCGCGAAACACATCACGGTTGACAAGGAAAACACCACCATCGTGGAGGGCGCTGGCAAGGCCTCCGCAATTCAGGGTCGCGTTTCACAGATCAAGCATCAGATCGAGGAAACCACCTCGGACTACGACCGCGAAAAACTGCAGGAACGTCTG
>JBAXJV010000324.1:0-3752 GCA_037137675.1 bacterium
GTGGTGCAAGTGGGCGGGGCGTGAATAGTCACAAACGGCGCTCTCGGCGAGAGCGTCCTACCACCACGTGACTGACCCATTACAGATGAGGATTTCGGCTGGGAGGATTTTGGCGTAGACGAGTCTCTTCAACTCAAGTTTTTTGGTGCCGCCACGGCTATGAAAAAGCGGCTCTTCACAGCAGCATTCGCAGGTTGTCGTCGTCCAGGATTGCCATTACGGGAGGTTCAACTTGAATCCGGACGCGCTCTGCCGTAACCTGCAACCCATGTACCCGCTCGCGCAATCGAAAGTCCCGGCAGCAATTTCTATTCAATCCCTGCGCTGGATTGCAGCGCTGGCTTCCGGCGGATTGCTGGCGCTGGCTTTTCCGCCGCTGGAATGGAGCCAGTGCGCCTGGGCGGCACTCTTGCCGCTGCTGCTGGCTGTGGCTGGAAGCGCGCCGCGACTGGCCTTCCAGCTTGGTTTTGCGACCGGCGGAGTGTTTTGGTTTTTTAACCTGGCCTGGCTGCGGCGCCTTTTTCAAACCGCAGAGGCTCCCGCGCCGCTTTTGGTGGTCGCGTGGATTTTACTGGCCGCTTACTGTGCGCTATACACGGGCGCCTTTGCGTACTTGTGGGCCTGGGTCTTTGCCCGCGTCGGAAAACGCGGCTTAGGCGGCTCGCTCGCAGCGCTGCTGGCCGCGCCGGTGATTTGGATCGGCCTCGAATACCTGCGCGGCGCACTGGGCGTGTACGGCTTTGCCTGGAATGGACTGGGTATTTCCCAGTACCGGCACTTGCCGCTGCTGCAAACGGCGCGCTGGACCGGAGTCTATGGGCTGTCTGGAATAATCGTGCTGCTCAATGCCGGCCTGGCGCTCAGTTTGCTCCGCCATTTGCCGGGCTTTCATCTCCTCAAAAACGCAGAAGACGGAGCGGGCGCGACGTCCCGGAGCGGGGTGCTGCATGTGGAATTGTGGGTGGGCCTGGCGGTTTTGACAGGCGCGGTGCTGCTGGGCATGCAAGTTCTGCGACAAGCCTTGCCGGAAGGACGGCTCTGGACCGTTGCCGCCGTACAGCCGGCGATTCCGCAGGCGGCCAAGTGGGATGAAGTACACATCGCCTGGATTGTCACGAGCCTTGACCAGCTGACCCGCGAGGCCTTGCGCGCGCAGCCGCGCCCGGATTTGATTCTGTGGCCCGAGACCACCACGCCGGGCCCGACTACCCAGGAGGGGGTGTCGCGCGATTGCGTGCTGTCGCTGCTCACTAACGGCGTGCCGATTCTGGTCGGCGCCATTGACGTGCGCGGCGGGCCCGGCGACCAGCAGCGTATTTTTAACAGCGCCCTGCTCTATGTGCCGGACGAGGGGCTGGTCGCATGGTACGACAAGCAGCGCCTCGTGCCATTCGGCGAGTTTTTGCCCCTCGAATCGCTCTTCCCGATCCTCGCACGCTGGTCGCCGCTGGATGTCAGTTGCACTTTTGGCCGCACACCCACGGTGTTTTGCGAAACGAATCAGCCGCCCTTTGCGGCGCTGATCTGCTTCGAGGACACGCAGTCCGGATTGGCGCGGACGTTGGTGCAGCGCGGGGCGCGGTTGCTGGTGAATCTCACGAACGATGCCTGGTTTGACCGAACAGCCTGCCCTCAGCAACATCTCAGCCACAGCGTTTTTCGCGCGGTGGAAAGCGGGGTGCCGCTGATTCGCGCCGCCAATAGCGGCGTGACGGCCCTCGTGGACGGGCGCGGCGCCATTCACAATCCAACCGTCAACCGCAGCGGCGTGCCGCCGGAGGCCGCCGTGCGCGTCTGGCGCTTTGCTGTGCCGCCAGGAGATGCGCCGCTGACACCATATACCCGCTATGGCGACTGGCCTCTGGCCATTCCCTGTCTGGCCGCAACGCTGCTCCTCGCGTTGCTGGTCTGGCGTCAGCCCAGGTTTTTCAAGTAGACCACCTTGTCGTCGGCGACGTCGTAAAATTCGCGCAGGCGGGCGCCCTCGGTGTAGCCGAGTTTGAGATAGAAGCCGCGGGTGGATTCGTACTGGGGCCGGCCGGATGTTTCGAGCACGGAAAGGCGGCCGCGAAGGGCGCGCATGCCAGCCTCGGCGTGTTCGATCAGGCGGCGTCCGAAGCCACGGCCATGGCACTCGGGCGCAACGGCGATCCAGTAAATATCGTAGGTGCCAACCGTACAGGGCGTCAGCCCCCAGCAAATCCAGCCGACCGGGCAGCCGTCATCCAGCAGCGTGAAGGATTGATAGTGGCCGCCGGAGCCGTCTTTAATCGCGTCGTCCAGCACCTCGGCAGCGGTCTGTATTTCGTCGGCCCGGAAAAATCCAGTGGCTTCGACGAGCTTGAGAACCCTGCTGCGGTCGGCGGCGACGGTGTGACGGAGGGTGACATTTCTAATCATGGCTTTTGTCCCCTGCCGCCTCGTGCGGCAGGAACGGACGATTGGTGAAAAACGATCGCGTTTTCCACCAATCATGTTCACCCGCGACGCAAGGTCGCGGGGGTCAGGCGCCATAATGCGAATTGTTGGCAACTGAGGCGATGCGGCGGCGCGGCGGGCCGCCGCGTTGGCCACCTGACTGCGGACGAACGCCGTGAAGGGAATGCGCGCGGCGCGCAGGGCGGCGGCAAAACCGGATTCGGGCCCGATGTCGGGGTTTGGATTGACCTCCAGTATGAACAGCTTGCCGTCGGCGCCGAGCCGGAAATCCACGCGGGCGTAGTCGCGGCAGCCCAGCGCATCCCAGGCTGCGCGGGCCAGGCGGCGGGTTTCGGCGGCCACGCGGGCGGGCAGTCGGGCAGGGATGACGCGCACGGTGTTGCGGTATTCGAAGGAGGCTGTGTCCCATTTGGCGGCGTAATCAACAATCTGCGGCCGCGTCGGGCCAAAGCCGCGGAATTCAATTTCAGCGATTGGCAGCACGTCCACCCGGCGCCCGCGCTGAATCACGGAAACATTCAGCTCCCGCTCTCCGACGAACGACTCGACCAGCGCCGGCTGCTGGAAGCGGTGGTGCACGCGTGCGATGGCGGCGGCCAGCGCGCGGCCGGGGCGGCGAATAACCGAATCGGCATGGATGCCCTCGCTCGCGTCGGTGGCGGCGGGTTTGACAATTACCGGCAGTCGCGGCGTGTCCCGTGGCGTGAGGCGCCCGCCCGGCGGCACCAGCCGTGCGTCTGGCACTGGTAGCCCGGCGGCGCGCAGGACTGCTTTGGCGCGCCATTTGTCGAGCGCCAGCGCCTGGCAGGCGGCGTCGTTCCCCGTGCAGCCGCGTCCGTGGGCCTCGCAAACCGCGGGTGCCAGCGCGGCCTGTTCGGGGTGGCGCTGGAAGCCCTCGATCAGATTGAAGACCACCGCATCCGGGTGGGCGGCGAGCACGGCGGGAAGTTCGTCCAGCGTGGCAGCGTCGGCGCAGGCGCAGGTCAGGCCGCTGCGTTCAAGGGCGCTGGCAACAGCGCGCACTTCGTCGAGCACGCCCGCTTCGCTCTCCAGCCCGTCTCCTGCTGTAGCGTGGCCGGGCCGGTTGGAAAGCAGCAGCACAGACGGAAGGCATGTTTTCATGTTCGGCATTTTAGCGTGCTGGCGAGTCATAACAAAGGCCAATTATGGGCCGGTCCAGGCAAGGCACAAAATCTGCCGGAATCCACTTCCTGAATGTGCGGCTAAGCGGTGCTGGCTTCTCCTGGACAGCCTCTTTTGAGCCGCAAAGACGCATCTAATTCACCTATGCGAGACACCAAGGGAAACCGCAG
>JBAXJV010000325.1:0-3738 GCA_037137675.1 bacterium
CAGGCGATAAGCCCCCGGCGGCAACCGTTCAGCCCGCGCCAGACGCGCAGGCATTTCCGCCGCCTGCGCCAGTGCATCATCGGACAGGCTGGCAATTTCCAGCCCACCCAAACCGCCGGCGAGCGCACGGGCGGTCTGTCCGCCGGGCATAATGCCAAGCGCATAAAGCAAAGTTACCGGCAAAACCTGCGACATGTTGCGCGTGCGATCTACAAAAACGTGAGTGCGTACCGTCTGCCGTGCGAGCACGCGCACTTCGGCCAGCGCCACACAGGCATTGCTGTCCGGACTGGCAGAATTTTCACGCTGCAAAAAAATGCCGTTAGCTGCTATCACACGCTTTCGCGTCGTCACCGCCAGATTCCTCAACTTGTCAGCCGTCGTAGCCCAGGGGTCCAGCGTGCAGCGCACGCCGAGGTGCACCGGTTGCTCTACGTCAGGCGGATTCGCTGGCAGTTGCGAGCGCAACTCCGGCGGCAGCGGATCAGCATATTCTTCAGCCCACCCGCGCGGCTTGTAGGCGGGCAGTGGCAGACCGGCGGCAATCTCCGCTTCCACCCGCGCGCGCAGGCGCCTGGCCATGTCGAGCAACGTAAATTCATCCAAACAGTTGCCAGCGGACTCATACTGAACGCCGCGGGCGAACACACGCAGCACGATGCCCCGGTCGGTATCCTGCTGCACGCCCTCCGTGCGGCCACAAATAGCGCCCAACATCACCGTCTCTTCAAGCCAGGCAAAGGCATACCATTCTTCCGCGTGGTCAGCCTCTAATAGTTGGACGAGCCGTGGGAGCAGATCGCGCAGCACCTGCAAGCGTTCTGGAAAACGGGCCGGAAAGCGTGTGTCATTCATGTGATATTATTCCTCAGACCCCGGCCACCTGGACCCCGGCACGGATCAGCATAGCATCGGGGCCATCATAGCCGCGGGCGGATTTCCAACCGTCAGGCAGATCACTGCGTACAATTCGCCCACTGCTGAAAGCGCAATCACACAAGTTTTTCCGCAAGCTCCCTGAAACCACCCCGCCCTTGATGGTCACCGGCAGGTGGCCGGAACGATAGCGACGCCCGAGCTTGATTTCACTGCTCCAAGTCAGCGTGCGTGGATTGATCAGCAACGATGAAAATGTGCGTATTTCCAGAACTTCCGGCAGCGTCGCAAACCAGACCGCCTTGTCGCTACAGCCAAGTGGCACGAGCATATTTCCGCAAATCCCGTTGGCGGGACGGCCCAGATACTGACCCATGCGAGCGCTGACCAACTGCTTCCGCACCACTCCGTCTTCAATCACGAGTCCACGTTCGGCAGACAGTCCCTCGCTGGTAAACGGCGTACTTTCAACCATTGCGGGACGAAAGGGGTCCAGCGTTAGAGTGAGCGCCTCGCCACCCTTAGCGAGCGCCCCGTCGGCTACACTGTCCCCGGGAATTAGATGCGGGCCACGTTCGTATTCGGCGTCGGCCTGCAACTGCCCGCGTAATTCGTGCAACAGGGCAGTAATTGCCTCGGGGCCAATAACAATGGTTGCATTGCGGCTGGTCGGCGGCAGTTCGGCACCGGTCAAGGCGCAGGCTTCTTCAGCAACACGTTCAAAATACTCCGGCAAATCGAGTCCATCTACACTTGTGGCTTCAACAAGCGGGCTAACCTCCTGAACATTCGGTCCGGGCAGGCGCTCAGCGGCGAGTTCGAAGTAGACTTCTGATACAGCGCGCTGGGCAACAATGCCGGTAGAGCTTTCGAACCGCAAGCGGCGGAAGCTGACGTAGGCTTCGGCGCTATTAATCTGCACGCCTTTCAAACGGGCGGATTCGCGACTTGCAACGGCAATCAGACGGGCATGCTCGCCGCTGGGATTATCAGCGACAGCCTGATCTGCCGTGGTCACGCCGGGGTAGTCCGACAATGGAGGGGCTGGCAGATTCCACGGCGGATTGTCCACCCCGCGGCTGGCATCGCAAGCAACAGCGATCTGCGCGGACGGATCGGCCATGGGGTCAAGCGTCACTACCGCCACGCCCTGACGCACAGGCGTACCATGCCTGGTAAAGACTCGCAAGGTAGCGCAATCGTCCGCAACCTGACGGCTCTGAAAGACGGTTAAGGCATTGCCGTCCTTACCAATCATTAATGCCTGATGAGAAACAGCCGTCTCCGTGGTCAGTGTCCAGCCAAAGAGTCCGCTCCCCGATTGCTCCGCCAGCGCCGCCAACGCGCTTTTGATTTTTTCTACCTCACATGCCATATCGTGTCCCCCACTGGGCATCTATCATACCTGTATCCTAATCTTAATCCTAATCCTAATCTTAATCCGGCATAGCCGGAACCAAAATTAAGACAAGGATCATCACCACATTGTGAGGGATGGATAGCGTAAATTCACGGGTGACAGCAGCACCAAATCCTGTTGAACCATGTTAATCCTCTCAAAGAAACATTCGCTCAAAGTAAGTGCCAAAAAGTAACGGGAAAAGTCCAACTGAACAGCCATGCGCCTATTTTAGTTTTGCAGCCTTTTTTGTTCTTGCACACAGAAACTGCGCGGGGTAGCTTTGGTCCGTGCTTGTTTATTAACGGGAGCGCACATGCAGAATATAAAAGTGGTTTTGAACGAAGACGAAATGCCGCGTCAGTGGTACAACATCGCGGCCGATTTCCCCCACCCCATGCCGCCGCCAGTCGGACCGGACGGCAAGCCAATTACGCCGGAAATGCTGGCCCCGGTTTTCCCGATGAACCTGATCGAGCAGGAAGTCAGCACCAAGCGCTGGATTGATATTCCCGACGAAGTGCTGCAAATGCTCTGGCAATGGCGGCCGTCGCCGTTGATGCGCGCCTACCGACTGGAGCAGGCGCTCAAAACACCTGCGAAAATTTACTACAAAAACGAGGGAGTCTCACCTCCCGGCAGTCACAAGCCCAACACGGCCATCCCGCAGGCCTATTACAACAAGCAATTCGGTATTAAAAGAATTGCGACCGAAACCGGCGCCGGACAGTGGGGCTCGGCCCTCGCAATGGCCTGCAAAATGATCGGCTTGGAATGTACCGTCTACATGGTACGTATCAGTTTCGATCAAAAGCCCTTCCGCAAGATCATGATGCAGACATGGGGTGCCGAGTGCCTGCCAAGTCCCAGCGACCGCACCGTCACCGGACGTCGCATTCTAGCCGAAGATCCAGACACCCCGGGCAGCCTGGGCATCGCCATCAGTGAAGCAATCGAGGACACGGTTCACTCCAAAAACACCCGCTACGCGCTGGGTAGCGTGCTTAACCACGTCTGCTTGCATCAGACCATCATCGGTCTCGAAGCTAAGAAGCAGATGGCTAAAATCGGCGCTTATCCCGACGTTGTGATTGGCTGTGCCGGGGGCGGGTCTAACTTTGCCGGACTCAGCTTCCCCTTTGTGTCCGACAAGATCGCCGGACGCAATCAACTCCGGGTAATTGCCGTCGAACCGGCGGCTTGCCCCAAGATGACCCGCGGCAAGTTCGTGTACGACTCAGGCGATGTGGCAATGATGACGCCACTGCTGCCAATGTACAGTCTTGGTCACGCCTTCGTGCCAAAACCCATTCACGCCGGAGGACTCCGCTACCACGGCATGGCGCCACTGGTCAGCCACCTGCTGCGCGAGAATCTGATCGAAGCCCGCGCCGTGCAGCAACTAGAATGCTATCGCGCCGCCATGCTCTGGGCGCATACGGAAGGCTACATACCGGCGCCCG
>JBAXJV010000326.1:0-3729 GCA_037137675.1 bacterium
GGCGCAATGACCCGCCCGCTCCACGAGTCGCTTCCATCTGTGGCGACATAAATATCCATGGCGCTGACGGGGCACGAACCCGGGATAGCGCCGGCCAGCATCACCAGCACTGCCATTTTGATCAGACGGAGCGAACTCTTCATGATTCTCCTGCTGGTGCCGTGGTTTAACAGGGCAGCATGCTGTTTAGCGGGATTCTGTTCAGTCATGTTGTAAAGCTCCGCCAGCTTCGCGAATTGGCTGATGCCCTCATCCGGATGGGTCATGCATGAGAGCGTCAAGACATCCATCTGGCCGGCCCGCAGAGCTCGCTTGGCTTCGTTCTTGTCCACCGGCACATTCCAATGTTGCAGGGCAGTTGCCCCCCCCCAATCATCGACACGCCGACAATCTGATGGTTGTTAATCCCGGCCGATATAGCAATCTGGGGCAGTCAATCCGCCACCCACGCGTGAAAACTGTGACCACAGGTGAACACCCGCAGCCCCTGTCTGATCGCCACCGTCTGCGTATCGTTTTTCATCTCGTAATGCCGCTCCTCGTCCATAAGCGAAGTTATACCGTCTCGCCGGCCCGCGCTGGTTAGAACTTCTTCTTTATTCCCTTTCCGATGATGCTGAGCGCTTCCGCAACGGCTTCAGCAGAACCCAAACAGCGTTTCGCAAGGATCAGGAACTGGGTGTCAACCGGATAGAGGATGAGGAGTCGCTTGCTTTCCTTCCATTTGATGAAGTGGTCCCAAGGAAGGTGGCTCTCCCCTAAATCGGACCGGAAGTGAAGCCCTGACTCGTCAATCTGCCCCTCGGATTCATGGATGCGGAATTTATTCTGCATAAAAGTCTTTCTCGCACGGTAAGGGAGAAAGGCAACGAAATAGAGGAGCATCCAAACCGCGAAAAAAGTGGCAAACCCGTCAGCGGCATCGAACCCGCCGGGGCGGCACCACTCCTTGAGGAGAACCGCCAAGAAGAGAACAAGCAGGATTGAACCTGGAATCCCGAACGCCCGGCGGGGCCGAAGGTGGAGATAGTGGGCAGCGATGAACTCTTTGAGCGTTGTCTGCAGTTTAAATGTGACCATATCCATCCTGCTCCAACAGGCTTATCAAGCCTTCCGGAGGATGAGGGTAACGCTCGATAGTGTGAGGCGCAAGTTACATTTGCGGGTTGCAACAGGCAAGGCGGGGAATGGCTTGAAGTGGTTTCCCGCTGCGACAGTGGCGGAAGGCGGCGAGCCTCAAGGTGAGCGATTGCCAGTCAAGCCAGCGGGTGGCAGTTCGCTCGCCCGAATTGCCAGCCGCTTCCTCATCCTGTAAACGATGTAAACGCCGAGCAAGCCGCCCAAAAGAATGCCGACTGCGGACACAGGCACCGGCCCCAGGAAAAGAACAGCAACAACTACCACCCGGGTCAAATTCTGCAACCACTCCGGCGACTGCACGTGAAGCAACGCAAAAGCCAACAACCACAACAGAACGTCCACAATCTGGCTGAGGAGCGGAGCGACGATAGCCAGAATTGTGTTGTTCGCTCAGATTTCGTTCTGAATCTCTTCTCTGGTGAGTTCGCAATCCCGGAGAATCTGGGCGAGGAGTCCGCGACCGACGCTTTCGCCACGGTGAACTGTCACCACCGTGCATCGTCCGTCGGGGTGACGGAGGAAGTGGTGACTTCCCTTGATCCGGATGATTTCAAAGCCAAGGCGCCGAAGCGCCTTGATGAGTTGAATGCCGTTGAGGGAGGGAAAAGTGCTCATGCCATGACCGAAACACGCTGGACACCGACAAACTGATTGGAGACAGGGTCTTCAACTTCCATGCAAAGTTCAATGGCCTCTTTAATCCTCTTCATCAGGACATCGAGCGACTTCGCTTGCGTATGGCACCCCCGCAAAGCGGGCACTGATGCAACAAAAAAACCATCCTCATCCTTTTCGATTACCACATTAAATTCTTTTGTCATCTCACACCCTCACTGGTTCTGGTAATATAATGCCAATTAGAATCGGCGTTATCATCTTCTTTTTTATGCGCCCGCCGCTCTTGCGGAGGCGAGCGCGCGGCGGGCAAAAGACTGGTTCGCAATGTTGCTTTACCAGTCACTCTGTAGTTACCAGACACGCCTGAAAAATGTCTGGAAAGTTTTGTTGGATCATTCCTGTTTCTCTGTGTATGACTTCACGTTATCGCCATTCTGGAGGATGAGTTTGGCGCCCTCCATACGGCCCGACAATCTCCAATTCAGGATGGTGACGGCGACAGTCCCGTTCGTGGACTTGCTCCATGTCCCCTCGAGATCTGTTCCGTTCTCATAATCTACGATCACCGTGCCGTCAGATCGGAACTCAGTGGTGCATGAAATGTCACTGCCGTCGAGTACCCACTGGCGGCAAAGCCGTGCCGTGTCAATATCGCGTGTGGTACAGCCGCAGAGACAGAGGATTACTACCCATATTGCGGTCTGTCGCATGTTCTTTTCCCGACGCCGCCGTTGAGGGGCGCGCGTCAGCGCGTACCCTCGGACGGTTTGTTGGGGCGTCCCTTTTCGATTCGTTTCAGTTCGTCTGCCGTGATCTTCTGCAGTGTCACCTTCTCCGTTCCGTCCTGGATTGTGAGGCTACCGCCTGGGTCGACGCCAAGGACGACTAGCTTGTGCCCCGCCAGGCCTATGAGTCCGCCATTGGTCGTGAAGACATGCTCGTCGAAAATCGCCGACCACTCGTTCGTGTCCGTCCTGTGGAATGTGGCAGGCGCCTTGGTGGTCTTGCCCGGGCGATCGAGCGTGTATGCAACCCAATTGGTCAGTCCATCGCTTGCCAGTGCAACGCTGTATCCGGTCCAGTGAGAGTTGGTGTCGCCGTGGCCGCCGAAATAGAGATCACCTGCCCATGCGCAGGCAGCCACACCGACAAGCAAGACCGCGAGTGCTATTCTCTTTCTCTTCATTATCTCTTGGCTCCAACGTCGCCAATCTTGCGCGGCGTACTCGCCGTCGCAAGCATTGGCTTGTTCGAGACATATTATCTGTTGAGCCAGTAATCTGGACGACGATGCAAGTGCATGGTTGCTTGAATCACAATCTGGTCAGGATCAACACGATATAGAAGGGCAAATGGGAAACGTTTAATAAGGCGCCGACGGGTGTTTGCCTGAATGATTGACCATAGCTCGGGGTTCCTGCCGATATCTTGGACTGCAGCTTCAATCCTTGCGAGGAAGTCCACACCAAGTCCCGGTGCTTGAATTTCATAGTATTGCGCTGCATCGAGCATCTCCGCTTCAGCCGGGCGAAGGAAAATGACCGGCTTCATTGGATTGCCGCTCGCGCCGCACTAAGAACATCCTCCGCGCTACGCGCGGAGATTCTCCCATCCTTGTACGCCTGATAACGCCCTTCAGCTTCCTTAAGCCAAAGTTGCTCGTTTTGTGCATCGTCGAGCCTGTCAAGACTGGCAATCAGATGCTCGGCCAGCATGGCGCGCTCTGTCGGCGTCAACTGGAGCGCTTGGTTTTCACATTCTATTAAAGCGGGTGACATGATGTTTCCTCCGGTTCAATTAACAGGCTATACCATCCTCATTTTAGAATCACTAGCGTCCCATGGGACGCTAATGAATTCGGGAAGAATTACGTGGGGAGTTACTATGAAAGGCGCGAAAGGGGCGAAAGGGGTTTGACCACGGATTTAACGGATGGGACGGATGAGGCTGTGGGAAGTGGAGGATTGCGGG
>JBAXJV010000327.1:0-3716 GCA_037137675.1 bacterium
CCTTGCCATCCTTGGCGCCCACCGCCAGGGAAGCCGGGCTAACGGGAAGGCGGCCATCCACCGCCTTGTTTCCAAGCACACCCAGTGACTGGCCTGTCCCGGCGTCCAGGGCAAGGACGCCACCCCCATCGAGCGAAACCCATAGCACCGATTTCATGAGGGCCATGGGCAGCTTGGCAGCGACTTCCCACAGTTTTGCGCCATCCTTGCGGTAGCAGGTGATTTTATCCCCCACTTGACCATAGATACGCTCGTAATCGGCGCTGACGGCCAAAGCGCTGTCGATAAACTTCGCTCCATCCGAAGGCTTGAAAAACGCCGTGGGCTTATCCAACGCGGCAACATCCAATTTCTCGATACCGCCCTCCTTGACATAAAAAACACTTTTCCCGGCAGAACAAAACGCTAGGGCCGGTATAGCCTTGTAGGGGCCATTGAGGAGGGCACCAGTGGTGGCGGACAACGCCATCACAGTCTGGGCGGCCGGATTGAATACAACCACTGCGGAAAGATCGGCATAAGCAACCGTGAACCACCAGTTGTCCGGGCCCACAGTCGGATACTGTTTGAGATCGCCGAAAGTAACCAGCCCACTGGTCCACAGCGGCTTGTTGTCCCATGACAACTTGCAGGATCCGCCAACCGTGACATTCAAGTCCGAGTCCACGACCAACCCGTTGCCATTCAACCCCATCAGGAGGCCATCCGGTTTCCGGTTCCGATCGAAATGGAGCAGCGTCGGCAACACACTTCTGCCATCATTGCCAACCCAGATACCGCCCGTCGGGTCCACCACGATATCGCCACGGCCGGCGGCGAAGGCCAACTGATCCGCGGCCCAGGCCCCGCTGTACCCGCCGCCACGCCCGATCTTCACACCGGTCGGCTTCCCTGCGGCGCTATACTCATTGATCGTGTTCACCAAATCGCCACCCACGCCGCCAATGGCGATATAGATCTTCCCCTCGCCAGGCTCAACATCTATAGCCACGGCACCGGCAAACCCATCGATCAGCGGCCCCTTCCCGGGGTTCCCTTCGGCATCGACCTCAAAGACGGACTCGCCGGTCAACAGCAGGAGGTTTCCGTTTTTGGCCTTCGCAATATCCACCAGGGCAAGCACCATCAGCCGGCTGTTGAACGGATGCTCCTTCCCGGTCGCCTTATCCACCCGCAGCAATTCATCACGTCCAGTGTCCACCACATAGAGATAGGAACCGGAAACTATTAAACTTCTAGGACCGGCCAAACGGGGAAACCCGGTCATTGTCTCCACCGCACCCGGCCCCCAATTCACGTTTCCAAACCCCCAGGCGGCATCCATCGTGCCACCCGCGACCGTAAACCGTCTCAATAAATTGGCCGTGGCGACATAAACATGCTCACCGTCAATGGCCGTGGCAATATTGTAATATCCGCCACAGTTGGACTGCCAGATAATCCGGCCGTCGGGCGCCAGTTTCACGAGCGCATTCCAGGGCGAAGTCACCATCCCGCAAAGATAGAGATTCGCATCTTTGTCCACGCTGATCCGGGAGCCAGCCGTCCTGAAAGGTTGCCCCTTCACATTGGTCTGCCCGAGCGTCTTGACATAACTGACGGCCAAGCCCCCCATCGCCGCAGACTGCGCCATCAGAACCATCGCCACAACGCCACCTAGCCAGCTTATTGTTTTTTGTTTCATAGTATCCTCAGTTTTTGCATCTCTTTCATTTCGCAACACCGGAACCACATCTTATCTATTGTTCTCTATCGCGAACTTTTCTTTCAGCCATTTCGCGATGTTGTTGAACGTGAACCCGGCCGAATGAAGCCCTTCAAACCAGGTTGACTGATACTTTTCTTCCGCGCCAAGCAACCGGTAGATCCGCACCACTTCCGCGCGGCCCGCGTCATTTTCCGCGCGCCAGATGATTGCCCGACCCATCTCCGCGATGCAGTGATACGCCCCCTCAAGCGGCTCCACCTCCGCCAACCCCTCGATGTCCTCGCAATTAAAAATCCCAAGGCACTTCCCCCTGATTTACTCCAACACGATCACATCCGCCGCGCCAAGCGTCGGCAGGCGCACCACGGCCACGCCATCCTTCTGGTCCACGAGCAGATTTCCCTTGGCATGGTAACACGACCAAGCGCGCTTCACCGACCCGGCATTGGCCACACGGATTTCCACATCCTTGAGGTCGCCGTTCACCTGCTGCCCCAGATTGACCACCGTAAGCACCGTCGATTTTTCAGATTTCAAGCGGTTGATGACCACACCAGGCGCGCTGGCGATCGTGTCCGGCTGGACGCCTGCCGCTTTCACCGGGCTCAGGAGAACGCTGGCCGCCGTCGTGTCCCATGTCATGGGTTCGGTCATCCAGTAAGCGGATTGCGGGCCGCTCTTGCCCTGCGGCTTGACGGGCATTCCGGGCTGGAGATACGCCTGCCCCGGCAACAGGCCGGCATAGAACGCGCGGCCCTTGCCATAAGTATGTTCAATCAAAGCCGGCTTGCCATTCTTATAGGAACCCAGCACCTGCGCATCTTTGGTCACCGCGAATTCTTCGCGGCTGCACAAGGCGTTCACCGTCCCGCCGCCTGCCAGCGTCACCTGGTCCAACGGCTTCTGCCAGATCAATTCCAGACGCGCCCGCAGCGGGCCTTTGTAACGCTGGTAGCTCACCTGCGCGCCGCGGCCGAAGACTTCGTCCAGTTCGATGGCGGGCGCATCGAATTCATCGCGCCGGGCGGCGCCAGCCGTGGCAAAGACCACCCCGCCGGCTTTGACCCACTTCTCCACCGCCTGGGCCGCCTTGGTATCCAGATTCTGTCCGCAGACATACAGCACACTGTACTGCTTCAGCGGTCCCTCGCTGCAATCGTCTTCCGTGACCACGTCAACCCGATATCCGGCGCGGCGCAGGGCATACCAAATGGCCTTGCGCTCTTCCTGTGAAACATTGCTGGCCACGGAACCGGGTTCCACCGCATCCTGTCCTTTGCCCTCCGTTTCCCACACGTCGCTCGCCTCGCTCAACAGCATGGCGATGCGGGCAGCCTCAACGCGGGCGGGCAACAAATGATCCTCCACCAGGCCCGCCATGCCGCTGATGGCGCGGACCGCTTCCAAAGTGGGCATGCCGCCGCGGTAGGCCACATAATTTTCGGTCGCCCAGATGTCCGGATTGATCTGGTAAAAGTTGAGATCCTTGACGCCCTGCCCCCATTCCAGCACGGCATTCTGCATCAGGCCCTCGGGGGTATTTCCCGGCCAGTGGGGCATGCAGTAGAACTGCATGGGCGTATCATGGTAGCTGGCTCCCTTGCGCAGATATGCGGTTTCGAAATCCGCCACGAGCCGTGACGCCTCGGGCTGGCAATAGGTATAGTCCTCGCTCCAGGCCAGGCTCATCGCCCCCTTCTTGAACGACTCGATGAACGTCGCCTGGTGCATCCAGTAGAACGGCATCATGCTCCCCAGGTTGGCGGATGTGTGGACGTCGGGTCCCAGTGCGTCGCGGAACGCCTTTGTCTTTTCCGCAAAGGTCCGGATGCCCAGCTCAGCCTGGAATTTCTGGCTATACCAATAGAGGCGCTTGAGGCCGGCGGATATCTCCGCCTTCCCCGATCCAGCCGGCAGCACCCCAATCTGCACGGCTACGGCGGGCGACAGCGATGGCAACGGCTTGACCTGGTCCCAATCGGCAAGTCCCAGCGTTTTCGGCGTCTCG
>JBAXJV010000328.1:0-3659 GCA_037137675.1 bacterium
GTAACAACTACTGTTAAGAGCCAGAATCAAGAATGACAAATCAGGCTGATTGATTGTCATAATGAATGCCTCGCATACCGGCGCATCGATGCTCTCGCTGTGCGACTTTGTCGCCGGCATATGGCATCGTATATGGCGAGCTCACCGATAGTGTTATCAAAGACAATACTTTGGTATTGTGGCGCAGCGCGCGAGTTTCTCGTGGATCATGGCGGACAAGATGGCGGTGTCATTGTCAAAGATAATCCCGGGCGGATCGGCAATCGGACTGTTCGTTAATTTTGAAAAGGTGAGCAGGCTGTAAACTGCTATACTTTGGCGTCCCTGTGAGATGCCGATGAACTTAAACCACGGACAACAGAAGAACGAATTTATGAAAATTAAACAACTGAAAGTTGGCATGGTGGGAATTTGGAACTTCGGCAGTAGCCGGCGGCAGCAAATGCGGGAGAGTGGTTTGTTTGACATGCTTGCCTTGTGCGACCGGAACCCGGACTGGCTGACGAAAGCGTCTGCCGAGGAAGGCGGCGCGCAGACCTATACGGACTTTGCCGCCATGCTGCTTCATCCCGGACTGGAGGCGGTCGTGATCAGTACCGGCGGCGACACGCATGCGTCGTTTGCCATCGCGGCCATGCAGGCCGGTTTGCACGTATTCATCGAGAAGCCGCTCTGCGCGACTTCCGTCGAGTGCAACGAATTGCGCCGGGTACAGCTCGAAACCGGGCGCGCTGTCGGCCTGGGCCACAGTCACTGCCGGTCCGATGGGCTCATGCGACTTGCGAAGGAGTACTGCGAGTCAGGGAAATTGGGCGTGGTCGCAGCCTACGAGGAAAATACCTCGCATTCGGGCGGGCTGGAGATCCAGCCTGGCGACTGGCGCGGGCTGGCCGACCGCAACCCTGGCGGGATGCTTTTCCAATGCGGTGTTCACGCTTTGCATCATCTGAACTGGTTGTTCGGCCCGGTGACGGCGGTGCAGGCGATGATGCGCTACGACGCCAATTCCAACACCCAGACCGCCGACGTGGCGAACGTGTTGCTGCGGCATGGATCCGGGATGGTTGGCACGCTTAACTGCTACCACGTCACAGCCTACTGCCACGAGCTGCGGATCTTCGGCACGAAAGGCAACTTGTATCTCAATACGTACGCCCGGCAGGCGTGGTTTCAACCACGCAAACGCAATGAGGTCGAGGAGCGCGAACCGCTCGTAGTTCCGGCTTCCGACCCGGATCACGATTACGCGAACCTCGCCGACTGGCACCGGGCGATTCGCGAAAACACGACAAATTACCCGAACCTCGAAGATGGCATTCAGGCAGTCCTGCCGGTATTCGCGGCGGAACGTGCCGCGAGCAGGCGCAGCGAAGTTGCAACCGCCACGCTAGTCTAGGCCCTGTTTTGTAGAACGGGACCGGATGAGGCTAAAATGCCGATTTATGAATTTTATTGTGCGACCTGCAACACGGTCTATAGTTTTCTTGCGCGGAAGGTGAGCCCGGATGCGCGGCCGGCCTGTCCTGCCTGCCGCACGCGGACCCTGCAAAAACAATTTTCGATTTTCGCCGCGACCACCGGCAAGCGGGCTCCGGCGGCGGATGCCGGCGAAGGCGGTCCCGGATCAGATCCCGCCACCGGGGCCCGCATGCAGCAGGCCATGCAGACGCTGGCAGGCGAGGTGGAAACGCTCGACGCAGATAATCCGCGCCAGGCCGCCGACCTGATGCGGAAGTTTTCAAAGGCTGCGGGAATGAATTTCGGTCCGGGCATGCAGGAGGCGCTTAACCGTATGGAGTCCGGCGAAGATCCCGAAGCTATTGAAGCCGAGCTAGGCGACCGGATCGAGCAGGAGGCGCCCGGCTTGCTGCCGGAGGAGGCGGAGGGGCGGGCCACAGGCCGCAACACGCGCCGGCAGCCGCTCCCACGCCGGGATCAAACGCTGTATGAAATGTAGTGACTACTGAAAGGGCCTTGATATGTCCATCACCCAGACCGGCAACCTGAATATTCTGGAAATGACGCCGCTGGTGCCGCCGCGTGTGTTGCGCGGCGAAATGCCAATGACCGAAGCGGCCAGCCAGGCTGTCGTACATACCCGGCAGATGTTGCGCAACATCCTGCTGGCGCAAGATCCGCACTTGCTGGTCGTTGTGGGCCCTTGCTCAATTCACGATCCCGTGGCGGCCATGGACTATGCGCGCCGCCTGAACGAACTGCGACAGGAATTTGCAGGCACCATGCTGCTCGTCATGCGCCTTTATTTTGAGAAACCGCGCACAACCACTGGCTGGAAGGGCTTGATTTACGATCCGCACATGGACGGCTCATCCGACATCGCCTCAGGCCTGCGTACGGCGCGCCGGCTGCTGCTCGACATCAACGCGCTAGGCCAGCCGACGGGCACCGAAATGCTTGACCCGATTGTGCCGCAGTACACGGCTGACCTGGTAAGCTGGGCCGCCATCGGAGCCCGCACTACAGAGTCGCAGACCCACCGCCAGATGGCCAGCGGACTTTCCATGCCTGTCGGCTTCAAAAATGCAACCGACGGCAATGTTCAGGTGGCCGTGGACGCGATGGAGGCGGCCCGCCATCCCAACAGTTTTCTGGGAGTGGACGACGATGGACGTTCCTCCATCGTGCGGACGACAGGTAACCAGTGGGGGCACATTATTCTGCGTGGCTCACGCACGCATTCGAATTACGACGCCGCCGGAATTGCTGCGGCGATGGCCAACCTGAGCCAGGCTAACCTGCCACCGCTGGTGATGGTGGATTGCAGCCACGGCAACGCCGGCAAGTCCTGCTCCCACGAGGAACAGGCCTGGAATAGTGTTATCGAACAGCGTGTGGAGGGCAACCGCAACATCATCGGACTGATGCTTGAGAGCAACCTTGTGGATGGCCGCCAGCCATTCGCTTCCGATCCCGCGCGATTGCGTTATGGTCAGTCGGTCACGGACGAGTGCATCAATTGGGACACCACCGAGCGCATGCTGCGCAATGCCGACGCCGCATTGAGAGGGCATTGAGATGGGATATGACCGACGTGACAATACATCTACAAGAATTTTCGCACTCCTCTGAGGAAACTCACCCGGTAGGGCGCTTTCGCCGGGAGCGCCGTCTTGGATCAGGAACAAACTGCCTGCCTTCGCCACCCACGGCGGCCTCGGCGAGGCCGCCCTACCACATGATCCACCGTTCATCTGAGACCCCAAGCCTTATCCTTGCCCCATCTGTGTTTATTATTCTTATAACCGCCGTGCTCTCATTCGCGTGCCTGCAGGCGGCCTGTGCCGCTGACCTGCCGGTTTTTGCGGAACTGCATGCCTCGCGAACGGCGCCATACGCGGGAGAAGCTTTTGATCTCACGCTCACGCTCTATGTTGCCGACAACGCGCTCGACCGGCAGGTGCAGGTTGCCGGTTTGCCGGAAACTCTTACGCACACGCCATTTGAAGAACGCGCCGGACGTGCAGTCGAACGCAACGGGCGGACCTGGACTACCCGCCCTTACGTCTGCCGCGCCCGCATTGCCACGCCAGGCGAACTAATCATTTCGCCGCAGCTCGACGGACAATTGGTGCGCGTCCAGCGCACCTGGTTTTTCAACCAGACGGTCATGCAACCAGTCCGCATTCCGCTGCCTGTAC
>JBAXJV010000329.1:0-3642 GCA_037137675.1 bacterium
AGCCTCCTGGGCTCGCACTGCAGTCAATCCGGAACACAACATGGCAGCCGCACCGGCCGCCATCATCCAACTTACGTTCGAACGCTTCATGACATTTCTCCTATTTCATCAAGTACACTAAAGATTCAGAGCACATCGAGCCAGCGGGTAAATGCAAAAAGATAATCTAACACATAACATCATTATGACAATCACAAAAGTTCACCTGCTCGCATTTGTTCAGTGACCGCTGTATTCTGTCTGCCCATGATCGTGTCTCCCAAGTTTAGCGAGGCAATCAAGAGGCATCTGGCGCCGCTGCTTGATCCAGCGGGGGCGCGACTGCTGCCGGACCTGCCAACGTCAGCCGGGGCTTTTCTGGCCTGGGGCCTGCGTGATCTTGCGGACTGCTCCATACTCTGGATAACCGACGGCCCGCGCACGCTGGAGTCGCTGCTGCACGATCTCCAGACGCTCATGCCCCACGGCGCACCGCCGCCACTGGTCTTTCCAAGCTGGGAAGTTGTCCCCGCCCAAAACCGCCCGCCCGGCGCAGTCACCGTTGGCGCGCGACTCGCCACGCTCGCCGCACTGTGCGCGCCAGCTTGCGGATCGCGCGTGATCGCAACTTGCATCCAGGCGCTGATGGAAGTCACCCTCACGCCAGCTGCCCTGCGCTCCGGCACGCGCACGCTTCTTCCCCATCAGGCGCTCGACCAGGCCGCACTCATGGAATATCTGGTGGCGCAGGGCTATCGCATTGTTCCGGAGGTTCAGGCACCCGGCGAGGCAGCCGTGCGCGGAGGCATAGTGGACATCTGGCCGCTTACCGAGGCGTGGCCATGCCGCTGTGAATTTTACGGCGCGGTGGTCGAATCGCTGCGCACTTTCGATCCGCTCGACCAACGCTCGCGCGGCCCCTGCACCGGGTACCTGCTGACCCCCGCTGCCGAATGGGACTGCGCCCAATCCGCTGATGGCCCCCCTGCCACGTTGCTCGACTACGCCCTGCCGCAGGCGAAAATTGTCGTCTGGGCCGATCCGTCCGCCGTGCTCGCACACGCCGCAGTTTACGCCACCGCCCTCAGTGAGTCGCACGCCGCGCGCACCGTCGCCCCCGCCTCAATCGTCGCGCGGCTGGCCATCGCTCCGCACCGTCTCACGCTGGGCTCCAGATTGCCCGGCGATGAGTGCACACCGGAGGCCGACCCGGACTTCAGGCCTGTCTACGCCATGATGCCGGCGGAAAGCACCCTGAAAGCGCTGCCGCCGGATTTACTGGAAGCCGCGCGCACGCGGCTGCTCGATGATCTATCCCGCCGCCAGCAGGCCGGCGAATTTGTCAGCCTCTGGTTTGACACCACCGGCGGCCTGGAACGCTTCCACGAACTATACCCGGCGGGCACTCCCGCTGCGACTTTACCGACTGCTTTGGGCGCGCTCTCCGGGGGCTTTGCATGCCCCGCGTTACGGTTGAACATAGCTGCCGAGTCCGATCTCTACGGTCGCCGTCTGCGCCGCCGCTCGCCGCTCCAGCCGCACGGCGCAGCTGCTGCGGTCGCCGGGGCGCGGGTGCAGGACTGGACCGATATGGAGCCAGGCCAGTACGTGGTGCACATTGAACACGGCATCGGACGTTATCTGGGATTGCAGGAGATGGACCTCAATGGCACGCCGCAGGAAGCGCTGCTGGTCGAATATGCCGGGGAGGCGCGCCTCTACGTCCCCGTTTCCCAGGCCCACCTGCTCACCCGCTACGTCGGCGTCGGACGCCACGCCGTGACGCTGCACGCCCTCGGCGGCAAGCGCTGGGAACACGAGAAAAGCGCCGCCACACGCGCGGTGGAGGACCTGGCCGGCGGGTTGCTCCAAACTCAGGCCGCCCGTGCTGCCAGCGCCGGCTTTGCTTTTCCAACCGATCATGCCTGGCAGCATGAAATGGAGGCGGCCTTCCCCTACCAGACTACCCAGGATCAGGATCAGGCGCTGCACGACGTGAAAGCGGACATGCAAAACCTGCGGCCCATGGAGCGCTTGCTCTGCGGTGACGCCGGGTATGGCAAGACGGAAATCGCCGTGCGCGCCGCTTTCAAGGCGGTCATGGCGGGCAAACAGGTGGCCGTGCTAGTTCCAACCACCGTGCTCGCCCAGCAGCACTTTCAAACTTTCCGCGACCGGCTCGGAGCTTTCCCGGTCGTTGTCGAAGCGCTTTGCCGTTTCAACACCGGCGCTGAACACTGCCGCATTCTGGACCGTTTGCGCGAGGGCGCGGTGGATATTGTGATCGGCACCCATGCGCTCCTGCAACCCGGGGTGGCGTTTCGCGATCTGGGGCTGGTGATTGTAGACGAGGAGCAGCGCTTCGGCGTCGCGCACAAAGAACGCTTCAAACAGCGCCATCCAATGGTGGATGTGCTGACACTCACGGCCACCCCGATTCCGCGCACGCTCTACATGAGTCTCACCGGCGCGCGGGACTTGAGCACCATTCAGACACCGCCCCGGGAACGGCTGACGGTGGAAACAATCGTCGCGCCCAGTCAGGACCGTACAATTCGCGAAGCCATTTTGCGCGAACTCAACCGCGAAGGGCAGGTCTTTTTTCTGCACAACCGCGTCGCCACAATCGCCCTCGTCCAGTCCCGACTGCGCGAACTTGTGCCCGAAGCGAGCATCGAGGTGGCTCACGGGCAGATGTCGGCCGGACAGCTTTCAGAAATCGTGCAAGCCTTTGCGCAGGGCCAGTTCGACGTGCTGCTTTGCACTACGATCATCGAAAGCGGGATAGACATACCGAACGCCAACACGATTCTGATAGATCGCGCCGACCGCTTTGGCCTGGCCGACCTCTATCAGTTGCGCGGCCGCGTCGGTCGCTCGCGCCACCAGGCCTACGCCTACATGTTGCTTCCGGAACACGCGCATGTGGACCCCACGGCGCGTAAACGCATGCAGGCCATCCGCGACTATTCCGGGGCCGGGGCCGGGTTCCGTCTGGCCATGCGTGACCTGGAAATACGTGGCGCGGGCAACCTGCTCGGCGCCGCGCAAAGCGGGCACATCACAGCCGTCGGCTTCGGTCTGTACTGCCAGCTGCTGCGCCGGGCCGTGGCGCTGGCCAAAGGCGAGACGCCGCCGCCAGTAATTGACGTTGAGGTGCGGCTTGACGATCTGAGCCTCTCGCCCACGCCATCTGATGACAGCGCGGCGGCCTTTATGCCATCGCACTATATTGAGGACGAGCGATTGCGCGTGAGCATTTACCGGCGCATTGCCGAAGCGGCATTCGTGCATGAAGTGCAGGGCTTGCTGAAAGAGTTGCACGATCGCTTCGGCGTGCCTCCAATCGAAGTCACGCGACTGCTCTCGCTGGCCGAAATCCGCATCCGCGCCGCCGGTCATGGCGTCACCTCCGTGGTCGTGGAACAGACCAAATTGATGCTCCGCCGCGGCGCGGACTTCGTGATGTCAGCCGACGGGCGTTTTCCCCGCCTGCGCGCCGCCACGCCCGACCAGCGCCTGGAGGAAATCCTGCGCCACCTGCGCCGGAGCAGGCTTAGCTCCTGACCAAAAGCTTACCTGCCTAGCCATCCCGGCAAGCAGCCTGATCCATTTAAAAATGGCTGCGTTGACAGTTTTAACAGAGGGCTCTAATCTGAGGCC
>JBAXJV010000330.1:0-3630 GCA_037137675.1 bacterium
GTCGAGAGCGTCACCAACGGAACAGTCGTGCTGCTGAGCGACGTGGATTGCCTTGCGAACCAATATACTGTTCAGGAAATGGACTTTTTTGGCAGCACCGCTGTGCAGCCAATTAACAATAATATCGCCTTTTTCGGCAACCTGGTGGACCAGATGAACGGCGGCCCGGCGCTGATCGCGATCCGCAGCCGTGGCCGCACACAACGCCCTTTCAGCCGCGTACTCTCCATGCAGAACGAAGCCGCCGAACGCTGGATCGAGCAGGAAAAAGCCCTCGAAGAAAAGCTCCAATCTACACAGCAACGCATGAAAGAACTGCAGACGCGGAAGGACGACAAACAACGCCTGATGGTTAGTCCGCAGCAGCAGCAGGAAATTGACGGGTTTCGTCAGGAAGTTATTAACACCCGCAAGCAGCTTAAAGAAGTTCGAAAAAGTCTGCGCGAGGATATCGAAACACTCGGCATGCGCATCAAACTGATCAATATTCTGCTGATCCCGCTGCTAATTGCCGGCATTGGAATCGCCGGACTGCTGCTGCGCCGCAATCGAGCGAAAGGTTAGAATTGGAGCAAATTCAGTGTTCGGCGTTCAGTGGTCAGGAGAATCAAAGTCTTACTTGGATCTTGAAAAACACCTTCACTGGAAGCAACGCCGCCGGGTCGTAACTGAGGCACCGAACTCTGAACACGAACACTCTGAGAAATTGTGCACATAGGAAAACACCATGAAAAAACGCCTGCTATTACTCGTTATCGCCGCGCTTGTATTGGGATCCGGCGCCTGGCTCGCCAACAACCGTTCCACGGCCCGTGTTCGCGCGAGCGTCGTCGGGAGCAAGGTCCTCCCAGCGCTGCCGCTTGATCAGATAGCGCGCATCGTGATCCGTGCTCCCGGCGGAACCAACATCACGCTCTCCCGCCTGAATGAACAGTGGGTGGTCGCGGAGCGAGCGAACTATCCGGCCGACTTCGCCAAGTTGCGCGAAGTCGTGCAAAAACTAACCGACCTCAAGATCCGGGAGGTTGTTCGAATTAACCCCGACCAATTGGCCAGCCTGGCTCTTCTGCCACCAGACACACGCGACAGCACCGGCACAACCGGACGCGTAGCCTCAGAGGTTGCGCTTCAAAATGCCACCGGAAAAACGCTCGCCACGTTGCGACTGGGTAAGTCGCGCATGCGCAGAGGCGACAGCGCGGCAATGGGCGGCATGGACTTTGGCGGCTATTCCGACGGGCGCTACATTGCCCGTACCGACAGCGAGGTTATGCTGGTGGCGGACAGTCTGGAGGATTTGACCAGCCCGCTCGCAAGCTGGCTGGACCCGACCTTCATTGATATTCCAACAGATCAAATCTCACAAATAGAGGTCACCGGCCCCGGCCGTGCCGCTGTCGCTCTAACCCGTCAGACGGGCGGTGGATTCGCACTGCCGAATGTCTCCACCAATAAAGAACCCGACGAGTACAAGATCGGACGCATTCCCGGCGCACTGACAGGCCTCCGCTTCTCTGACCTGGCGCCAACCAACCTACCGGCCGCCGTTTCCGGTCTCGATCACCCCGTCATCCTTACTGCCCACTGTGCCGATGGACGCACGGTCACAATCCAACTCGGAGCCACCGTCACCAACGCCTCAGAACGCTACGCCACCGTCGCAATCGCCTACACTCCACCTCCGGAAATGCCACCATCTGGCGGCACAAACGCCGCCGCTCTGGCCGAAGCGAAAACGAAGGCCGTAACCGACCGGGCCGCGCGCGATAAAACCGCTTCTGATGTGCGCGCTCTGCAAGCCCGTCTAGCGCCCTGGTGTTTTCTGCTGAGCGCCTACAGCGCTGACGCCATGCTGACATCCGCTGCGGAACTCGTGAAAGATATAACTGTCACCTCTACCAACACCTCTGCTGCTGTGAAAGGCGAACAGACTCAAGAGTGACAGGCTGATCACCACTGCCTGCCTGAAATTTACTGTTTTACTGATTTTCTTTAACCATGTAGTATTGAATTATGAATGCAATTGTTGAACTTAATTCACATAGTGCATTGACGATAACTATCTCCCAGGACAAGGAATAATTCCATGAATACCGAACCAGTCAACCCCGCTGTTGCACTTGCCGCCCGTAAACAGCAGCTCGACAGCCTTCGCCAGGAGGTCAACAAAGTCATGGTCGGTCAGGAGCGCCTGCTTGACCGCATGCTGATTGCGCTGATCACCAACGGTCACATCCTTCTCGAAGGCGTACCCGGACTAGCCAAAACCACAGCCGTTAAGACTCTCGCGCAGGCGCTCGGGCTGGATTTCCGGCGCATCAGCTTTACTCCAGACCTTCTTCCTGCGGACGTGATCGGCACGATGATCTACAATCCCAAGGAAGGCACCTTCGCTCCAAAACAGGGGCCGGTATTCACCAACCTGCTGCTGGCGGATGAAATCAACCGCGCACCTGCAAAGGTGCAGTCGGCGCTGCTTGAAGCCATGCAGGAGCGTCAGGTCACCCTCAGCGACCGGACCTACCCCCTACCGGCCCCATTTTTCGTCATGGCCACCCAGAATCCGATCGAGCAGGAAGGCACCTACCCGTTGCCGGAAGCACAGATTGACCGCTTCATGCTCAAGTGTCGCGTAGACTATCCATCACGCGACGACGAGCGGCGCATTATGCAGCGCTTCACCAAACGTGAAGAAATCATAATCCATCCCGTGCTGCAAATTGCCGACGTGCTAGCGTTACGCGCAGATCTGGAGCAGGTCTATTGCGACGAAAAAGTTGGCGATTACCTGCTCGACATCGTGCGCGCCACGCGCAAGCCGGCGGACTACGGCCTTAAAATCGCGCAGCACATTCACTACGGCGGTTCGCCGCGCGCGGTGATTTTCCTCAACCTTGCCGCCCGTGCCCACGCACTGCTCAACGGCCGCGCCTACACCACACCGCAAGACGTGAAAGAAGTCGCTCCCGACGTGCTGCGCCACCGGGTGCTGCTGACCTACGAAGCTGAAGCCGAAGAACTCACCAGCGACGCCATTATCTCAATGATCCTAAGCGAAATTCCAGTACCTTAATTGTTTCCTGAGCATCCTGCGGGAAGCTCCGGATTCAGATTCTGACCAGCTCTCCTTGTTTCCAAACGTGGTTTGCGTTAACAGGCGGTAAAGCATCCCGCCAGTTGAGACGAAGCGCTTTGCTGCGGCTCAACAGGGATTGGAGCATGCGAAATAGCGCGGGTTTGAGCTTTCTCTTGTTGGCATGGCTGGGCTTGACGACCGGAGCCAGCGTGACCAACCTGAAGCCAGGTGATCTGGCATTTGTGGGCTATCAGATGGACGGCCCCACGGACCGTGTAGCGTTTGTAACACTGGTTGCATTGTCACCTGGCACCGCTATCAGTCTTAACGATAACGGGTGGAATAGCGCGAGCAATACTTTCCGCAGCACCACTGAAGATACGATTGTCTGGTCGAATAACACCGGCACTTCCATCGAACCCTGCACTACCGTAACCATTGAAGGGACAACTGTGTCCACGGGTCAGATTAGCGGCAAATTGAACCTGAGCGAAAGCGGCGATTCTATTCTCGTCTATCAGGGGCCAACAGACATGCCAGTTTTCCTGGCGGGT
>JBAXJV010000331.1:0-3624 GCA_037137675.1 bacterium
TCCGCCAAATTTAGCTTGAAGCACCTCGCCACCTGTCCCGAACGCAGTTTTGCCAACACCCTGCTCGGACGCATCTTTCGTTCACTCATGTTGATTTCCTTTCTTGTCTTATCTTATATTTCACGTCTTACGCCTCAAGCCTCATCCTTCCCCTACCCCGCCAGACGGCTACGCCGGCCTCATCCGGCCCTTCCGCCCACAGTCCCGTGACCGGGTTGCCCTAAGTCCGCTGTCCGCCACAGGTGCGCGTGGGCATCGAACAGCGCCGACGGCAGTTGCGCCTGAAGCCCGTCGCAAATCTGTTGGTCCATTTCGTTAAAAGTCCAGCTTCTCATTATGCGTTTCATACCTCACGCTTTTAATACTGCCCGTACCGCTCCACCAATTCCGGCAACATCACGATCCGCTCCCACGGCGCGTCCGTGGGCACCTGGTCGGGCTTCCGGCCATGGTACACGGCGCGCACGCGTTCATTGGGTTTAATGGTTGGTCTCCTCAGTAGCCACCCAGTTGCGGGCTTCCTGTGTCAGCCAACGCCTGAATGACTCGAACGCCGCCTGACTGGCGCCCTGGTACGGCGAGAGCAGGCCGAGCGGGAACTCCTGATCAGCCAGGCGCGCGTAAAGTTTGTCGTACGCGCCGTCCATGTGCCCACGCTCCTGCGCCACCACGGCAATGACCTGTGAGCGGATGCGGTTCAGTTCGCGGGTCAGCCGCCGCAGTGCGTCGCCATCCCCGCGCTGGCCAGCGTCGAAGAAATCGCGGGACCGCGCGGGCTGGACCGCGCTGATCGACACCAGCAGGCCGCAGGCGCCGCCCAAAAGGCAGGCCGCAGCATAGTCGAGTTCGGCAACGAAATGGCAGAGCTCCGGAGTGCCCTCGAGCAGTGCCAGCAGCGCCGCCACCGTGTGCCCACCCGACTTAGTGGCCACCAGGTTGTGATGTTCAGCCGCCAGCCTGGCGTAATCGGCGCCGTTCAGCACACGGCCTGTACGTCCTAGATTGTAATGGAGGAAGCGCGCCTGAGAATACGGCCCTAGAACATCGCGGAAGAAGCGAGCCAGCTCCTGGTCGGTGACCGCGCCCCAACTCGGGAGCGAGACCTGGAAATCGCGGAACCCGATCTCCAGGCCAGCCTCGATCCGCGCCCGGATCTGGGCCACCGACAACCCGATCACGCCAAGCTGGCAGAGGCCGGTACCGCCACGCATGGTGTCAAAAAAAACCGTTGCGATCTCCTTAAACACCTGATCCGTGACCGCATAGCCTTCGCCGGCAGTGCCAAAGATGTAAAGATTCTGCAAGCCGGCGGCGCGCAGCAAGCTCACCTGACGCCGGAAAACCGGCTCCAGGAATTCGCCAGCTTCGCTCCACGGCACGCACACCGTCGCCAATTGACAAGGGGTACAACGTTTCACGCTTCAATCCTCACTTCCTGTCCGCCTTCTTCGCGGCTGCGGATGCCGGCAATGACAAGCTTCATCAGTTCGACTGTTTCCTCGAATGGGAACGGACGCACGCCGGTTCGCAAATAAGCGATAAACGCTTCAAGCTGCGACTTAAAGGCAAAGAAGGTGTCGCCAAACGCCACCTGCGCGTGGCCGGCGGTGCCGCACAGTTGCAAACAGCCGAAACATCCATACATGTCGGCGCTCGCGATCACGACCGCATCCACTCCCGCCTTGTGTTTCAGATGTACCACGTTGCGTTCGGCCGTGCCAGTGTTACGGGCCGACACAAACCCTGGGCCGAGGATCGGGTAGATCGCCTCCAGGGCATGGATGCCGTAGCGTTCCCAGCTTTTCGGCGTAGTAATGCTGACGAAACGCAACGCGCCTAATTGTGAAACGGGAGGACTTGAAACGGGAGGTGGTGAGGCGTGATCAACCCGCCACGCGGCAAACTCTCTGGCGTAGCGCATGCAGCTTGAGCTCATGAGCGGCTTGCCGGCGGCCACCCAGTTCTGGAAAACCTGCAAGTCCGCCGCGTTATCCACCATCGGCTTGTCCACGAATACCGGCAGGCCAGCCTCGACAAAGGGCCGGCACCGCTCCACGTGCTCCGAACCGATGTCGGTGGCGATGATGACCGCGTCCACCTGGCCAATTACGTCGGCGGGCTTCGCTACCACATTCGGGATCAACGCGCATTTCGCCACGTGTTCGGCAGTGAACCCGCCATCGCCGGTGCAACAGATGTGCGTGACCTTGGCGCCGGGGATGGTCAGGGTCTCCGACGGCTCCTTGTTCAGGTAGACAGGGATGCCGGCAAACGGGCATTCCTGAGTCATCAACTCGCGGTCATAGCCATTGAACAAGGCGCTCCACGAATAGGGATGCCCGTTACCCGAAGTGCAGCCAATCATCGCCAGGCGGATTGTTTCCCGTCCGCCAAGCGTCCCGCATTTACTTGTGTTTTTCATCATTACCAACTCAGGTTTTGCTTGTTAAACTACAGGTCGGACGGACAGAAGAAATATACGCCATTTCTCCGCTTCACGCTTCACGTTTTCCGTTTCCCGCTTAAACGCCCCTCAAGACGCTACGGCTTGATATCCGCCACCGCACTCTCGCTGACCCACAGGACGGCATGTTGTTTTTCATGATAATTATCGACAACTCGGGCGCAACATGGCAGCCCCGCCTTTTCCGATTGCCGGGCAGGACTGGCGGGGTTTTGGTGAGGCCGCGGGATTTGTATTCACGAAGGCAGTGACGGGCACTGCGCGGCCCTGTTCAAGCTTCACCGGAACATGAACATGGATCCCTGCATGACGGCACTCAGTGAGGCGACAGGGGTGTTGCCATAGGCCCCCATATTCGCACGCCGGCCGGAGGGAGCAGGCTCCAGCGACCACGGACTATTCGCAGCGCCCGCGTCGATGCAGGGGCTGTTGCTTAGCGATTTCCCCCACCCTCCCCCGCTGAAATAGCCATTCGTGTAGTTGCCGATCCGGGACTGCTCGTGGTAGTAGGTCGCATCCACAAACAACGGGTTGTTTGTAAGGCAGCCATTTATCCCAACCGTCCAAAAGCTGTCGACCGTCTGGATGTCGGAGTAGGCCACCGTAATGGTTCCGGTCAGATCATCGCCATTGTTCCAGAAGATGCAGTTGGTGATTCCCACCGTTCCGTCGTCCCGGCGTAACCCTGGATCGCTGTTGTTCGCAACGGTACAATTCATCAGCATCATGACCGAGCCCGCATTGGTCACATAAAGGCCACCCGCACCACCTGACGCCGTCGTAGTGTTGCTGACCACCAGGCTGTTGACCAAATCCATTTTTCCTTGCGAGAAGATCCCGCCGCCACGCGCGGTGGCCAAATTGCCATCCACGACCGTCCGCACGATCGTGCTGGTGGTGCCCGCGCCCAGCCAGATTCCTCCGCCATGGGGGTAGGGAGCGCCACTGGCGATTCCCCAGGCTGCATTCCGGGTCACGCGACATGTGTCGATGGTCAGCACTCCAGAGGCCAGGCAGACACCCCCGCCAAGGCCCCACGAGTTATAAATACCGTTCGCGCTGTTGGTGGCAATCAGGCAATTGGTCAACGTTAACACGCTGGACACCGCATAGATACCACCCCCGCTTTTCCCGGCGCCGGTCACCGTATTCGTGACGAT
>JBAXJV010000332.1:0-3617 GCA_037137675.1 bacterium
TTTGGTGGGCTTGCCATGCGGCGCCGGGTGCCATTGCACGCCGGATATGAAACAAGCCCGGACGCCTTTGGCAGCATTGCGTTGCTGGTGGCTGTGGCGCTGGCTGGCTGGCTCAGCGCCGGCTTGCGCGGGCCTGATCCAGAACGTCCGCTTCCAGATCTGGCGCCCGGGCAAGCCATAAATGTGGAGTTAATCGGGATCGTGGACGACACGCCCGTGTGCGTCAGCAACCGCTTTGGCAAGTTGCAATGGTCTTTTCCCGTTGCCATAGAACGCTGGCGCCCCACCGGAGGGCGTGAGCAAGGCTGGCGCGCGAGCAGCGGAACCATCGCCGCTCGAATGCCTTGGATGGGCGACCACGCCAGTAATACCGCTTATGGCGATCAGCGGCGCTGGTTCGGTAATCTCCGCGCTGTGCCACCGCGTCTGGCCAACGGCGGGCAAACGCGCTTATACCTGACGATCTTTCCGCAGCACGACGAGCCACTCAGCACCAACGCCGGTTGTTCGCTTGTGGCGGCATGCCTGCGTGTAAGGGCTTACGCCCAGTACGAGTTGTCCCGTGGCATCGAGGATTTTCCCGAAACTTGTGCGATCATTGATTCACTGCTATTAGGCTATCGCAGCGTAATGCCCAACAACCTCTACCAGGAGTTTGCCCGCACCGGTACGCTGCACATTTTCGCCATCTCAGGGTCGCACGTCGTGGAGCTTGCTGCGGTGCTGGTCTTTGCGCTCTCCGCGCTGCGGCTGCCGCGGCGCATCTGGGTATTCAGCCTCGGGCCGGCGTTGGGACTGTATGTGGTCATGACGGGCATGCAGCCCAGCGCCGTGCGCGCCTGGGTTATGGCCACTGTTTTCTGGATTGCGCCAGTTGCGCGGCGGCGCACCGACGCTTATGCCGCCACGGCGCTTTCTGCCATAATTATTCTAGCGGTGGATCCGACCGATCTGGCCAACATCGGCTTCGTGCTCTCGTACGTTTGCGTGCTGGGTTTGGTGTATCTCTCTCCGGTTTTTCTGGCGCCCATGCGCGGCTGGGCCGAACCCGATCCACTGCTGCCGCCGCCTGCCGGTGGAGCCCGCGCCTCTGGTCAGGCGGTGATGCGCTGGCTGAAGCTGATTCTGGCCACCGACTTAGCCGCCTGGCTGGTTTCGGCGCCGCTGACGGCCTGGTACTTCGGGCTCTTTTCCCCGATTGCGCTGATCGGCAATCTGATTGTTGTGCCGCTTTCCGGCGTGATCATTCTTAATGGGTGCCTCTCGCTGCTTTTTGGTGCGATCCTGCCTCCGCTGGCAGTTGTCTTCAATCACGCCAATCTGGCGCTCGTGACCGCGATGATCCAGTCCACTCACTGGCTGGAGAGCGTTCCCGGCGGCTGGCGGAACGTTTCACCGCCACCCCTGTGGGCCATGCTCTGCTACTATCTTCTACTGCTGCTCACGGGCGCATTTTTCAACAGGCGGAAGGCGCGCCGCTGTGATGTAGCTGACAGCATATAAATGCAGCTAGCCAGCCGGCGATGAAAGCCGCCTGTTTCTCGCGAATATGTTCATGGAAATGCACGTGGTCGCAGTAGAGATCGGGGCCGAGATTGCGCGTAAACGCGTATAAATCAATCGCCGGGATTCCGGCCTCCGCCATAATTTGATCGGCGGCCTGATTGTACGCCACACCGTCAGCTGCAAACCTGAGGAACCCCGATTCCGGGCGGTTGTGTACGGCTTCGTCGCAGGGCGTGGTCCGGATCCACACCGGCTTCGGCTTCATCGTCGCCAGAACGCTCTGAAGTTCCTTGAGGTTCTTGCGGTATTGAGGAAGCGGAATCTGCCTGGCGCCAGTCGCCGGGTCCGTCTTAATGTCGTGCAGGCCGCAGTTGAAGAGCAGGATGTCGCTGTCAATCCCGCACGATTCCGCCTTATTCTTGATAAACGCGAGCAGCGTGGACGAATCACCAGTGTTCGTCCCCTGCGGTTTATCGAGATCCGTCAGCGCTTCAGCTTCGCCTTCCTTGCGTGAACCCCGGCGATCCCGCGCAGGTATCTTTCGAGGCAGGGCCCGTAGTGGACCGATATGCTGTCGCCAAAAAAGCAAAACTTCATGTTTCTTACTCCTGTTAATTGCCAGGGACGAGAATGCTGTCGCCAATTCGGATGTTTTTTTCCGCCTGGCGCTGCACCCATTCGACACGGAGTTTGAACGGAACTGTGCTTGATACCCTGACGGTCGGCGGGGTTTCCCGCGATTGACGGCTCTCGCAAAGCAGATCGACATAACCCTTGCCAAATGCCAGTCGCTTGATCCCGTGCTCCTCCAGCAGGCAGGGCCGCCAGGTGATTGTATTGGCAGGCACGTCCACTTCCACGCCGAGGATGTCCTCGATCAGCATGGCGACCGGCCCTAAACCGGTCCAGCCCACGAAGTTGCTTCTGGACAACTCGCCCAGTTTGGCGGTCGCGGGTCTGGCCAGATCCGGGCTGTAGCACTCCCAGAGCGAAGATGGTTCAAACCCGCTGTACACCTCGCAGAGATTTTCCATGTGCTTGACTGCCAGCTCGAATGCCAGATCGCGCCGTCCGTGCTGTTCCAGCCCCTTGACCACCATGTAGTTGGTGGGCGCCCAGACGCCCCCGCGCCAGTATGCGCCCAGCGAATCGTAATTCGGGTCGTCAGCCGACAGGCTGGGCACGGGGTGCTTGCGCCAGAATTCCGCCGGGTTCAGCAGATGCTCGATCAGGCGGTCCGCCCGGCCATGGGTCGCAATCCCGGCCAGCAGCGGCCAGAATCCGGCCACGGTCTTGCTGTTAATGATGTTTTTGTAACGGTAATCATCATCGAAGATGTCGTGATAAAACCCGGTTTTCTCGCTCCACATCAAGGTGTTGATTATTTCGCCGAGTTCGGCAAACTCCTTTTCGAAGCGCGCGGCCAGCGGTTTTTTACCAAGGGCTGTTGCTATCTGCGCGAGGCATCTGGCGGACAGCGCCTGCTGAGCGCTGAGGTCCACATGGGCCATGCCGCTGCCATCGCGGTAGCGGCCGCCGCGCGGCGCGTTGTCCATGCCGCTGGATCCCGGCACCTCGAACCAGTAGAGGCCAACATCTTTACGCCGCCGGTTTGCCTTCAGCCAGTCGAACAATCCCGTCAGTACGGGCAGGCATTTTGCGAGCCTGCGCTTGTCGCCGGTGACGCGGTAGTATTGCCACTCGGCCCAGGCGTAGAGGGGTGGATTGATGAGTTCACCGTAGGCCTCTTTTTCATTCTCGATCACATACGCCATGCTGATGTAGCCGTGCTTGTCCTGCATCCGGTAGAGGTTGTCGAGGTTGTTGTAGCCGGGCATCACGCCCGGCATGTACTTGGAGAACATCGCCATGAAGCAGCTGTCCCATTGCCAGATATTGCCTGAGCCGGGCATGCAGCTCATCTGCGTCTTCCAGCCTTTTTTGGCGGCGCGAGATCGCTTCCTGCGCGCCTTCTTCTCTAGTTTGCGGAAGGACTTTCCGGCCTTGTCCAGCGCGATTGCGATGGCTTGTTTCAGCGGCCGGCCGCGATGATTTCGATTGTCAGCGGATCACCGCCACCGGCGATCGCCAGCAGGCGGTCGACATTGGGA
>JBAXJV010000333.1:0-3617 GCA_037137675.1 bacterium
GTCTCAGGCGAACGCGTGACGATCAGAACGCGGGTCCCCCGCGACAAGCCGGAACTGCCCAGCATATCCGCAATCTATCCGGGCGCCAACTGGCATGAGCGTGAAACACACGATTTCTTCGGGATCCTGTTCGCAGGGCATCCAGGACTGATTCCTTTGCTGTTGCCGGAGGACGCGCTTTTTCATCCGCTCAGGAAGGATTTTGCGCTGTGAGCAACGACGCCCAAGCCATCAACCACGAATCGTTTGTTCTCAATCTGGGTCCGCAACATCCTGCGACCCACGGTGTGCTGAGAATCAAGCTGACGATGGATGGTGAGTACATTGTGGATGCGGAGCCGGTTATCGGTTACGGGCACCGGATGCACGAAAAAATGGGGGAGAACCGCTCCTACGCGAAATTTCTTCCAAATACCGGACGCATGGATTACGTGGCGGCGCTTTTCAACGGACATGGCTACGTGGGGGCCGTCGAGCGGCTGGCCGGGCTTGTTGTCCCGGAGCGGGCGGAGTATATCCGCGTGATTACCTCTGAACTGAACCGCATTGCCAGCCATCTGCTCTGGGTGGGGGCTTTTCTGGTTGACCTTGGCGGGTTCACGCCCTTGCTTTACTGCTTCGATGACCGCGAACATATCCTCGACCTTCTCGAGTCGGTAACGGGCGTGCGTTTGACTTTCTGCTATTTCCGGTTTGGTGGCGTGTGTAACGACATTGACGACGACTTTATCGCAGGCACCCGCACGTTCATCGGCAGCCTCCGGTCGCGCATGCCCATGTACCACGCCTTTGTCAGCAAGAACATCATCTTTCGCAAGCGCTGTGACGGCATCGGAATTCTGACCGCCGAGGACTGCCGCAAGTATGGAGCCAGCGGTCCGGTGCTGCGCGGGTCCGGCGTTGCGTACGATGTGCGCAAGATGGAGCCCTACTCGATTTACCCGCAACTGGATTTCAACGTGCCGGTCTATCCGGAGTGCGACTGCCTGGCCCGCTATCGGGTGCGCATCGATGAAATTGTGGAAAGCCTGCGCATCATCGAGCAGGCGCTCGGCAAGCTTCCCGCCGGACCGGTCATGGCCGGCAAAGTCCCGAGGACGCTCAAGCCGCCGAAGGGGGAGTGCTATTTCAACGTGGAATCCGCGCGCGGCAGTTTTGGCGTGCGCGCGATCAGCGACGGCACCGAGAACGCCTACCGGCTCAAGCTCCGTTCGCCGTGTTTTTCGAATATGAGCCTGTTTCAGGAGTGTTCGCGGGGAATGTTGCTGGCCGACGCGCTGGCGCTGCTCGGCAGTCTGGATCTTGTGATTCCAGATATTGACCGGTGAATTCTGGAGAAGGATTGTCATGACGGATGGAATAGTGATGAGTCTGGTCAGGCTGCTCCTGTACCTTGTAGGTATGATCGGGTTTGCGGCTTTTAATGCCGCGTACCTGACGCTGCTTGAACGGAAACAGGCATCCTGGATGCAGCTGCGACGCGGTCCCACCGAGGTTGGGCCGTGGGGTTTGCTTCAGCCGGTGGCGGACGGGGTCAAGCTGCTGGCAAAGCAGTTGCTGATCCCCAGGGATGTGAACGTGCCGCTTTTCCTGCTGGCTCCCGTGATGGTGGTGGTGCCGTCGATCCTGTGTCTGGTGGCGATCCCATTCAGCGAGACGCTTGTGGCGCGCAACTTCAATCTGGGCCTCCTGATGATCTTCTCCTTTGGCGCCATTAATGTTTTTGCACTCATGCTGGGCGGGTGGGCTTCGGCCAACAAGTATTCGAGCATTGCCGCAGCGCGGGTTGTGGCCCAGAACATCGCCTACGAGATTCCCATGCTGCTGGTCGTGATCGCGCTGGTAATGACCACCCGCTCGTTCAACCTGCATACGATCGTGGACCAGCAGGCGGGGGGATTCTGGCACTGGAACCTGTTGAGGCTTGGATCAAACCCGATGATGCCAGTGGCCTTTTTGATCTTTTTCGTCTGCCTGCTGGCGGAAGCCAACCGTGCGCCGTTCGACATGGTGGAGGCGGAAAGCGAGCTCGTCGCCGGGGCCTTTACGGAGTACTCAGGAATGGGGTTCGGCCTGTTTTTTATCGCCGAATACGTCAATATCATCGTCGGCTGCAGCCTCGCCACCATCTTATTTCTAGGTGGCTGGCATTGCCCGTTTGGCCTTCTTCCCGGCGTGCACTGGTTTCTGATCAAGATGTACGCGCTTTGTTTTGCGGTGATCTGGGTGCGCTGGTCTTTTCCACGAACGCAGTTCTACGGGCTCTTGAACCTGTCGTGGAAGATTCTGATTCCGCTGGCCCTTGTGAACCTGATGCTCACAGCCGTCATGCTCAAGATTTTTTAACACCATGATCAATTACTTCAGAGAAATTTTTGAGGGCGCCTGGAGCCTGGCGGTTGGAATGGGGATCACATTTGTCCGCATGTTTCACCACCGTGTGACGCTGGATTATCCCTACAAAAGCCTGAAGATGACCGCCCGCTATCGCGGCCATATTGAATTGCAGCTCGACGCGCAGACCCGCCAGCCCAAATGCATTGTGTGCATGGCCTGCCAGAAAGCCTGTCCCTCGGGCTGCATACGGCTGGACGGCCAGAAGCCGGAAGGCGCTACGCGCAAGGTGCTGACCAGTTACATGCTGGACTTTACCACCTGCAGCCTCTGCGGCCTGTGCGTGGAGAGTTGCAGCTTCAATGCGCTGGAGTTCTCCCGTGAATACAATCTGGCCTCGACTTGCAAGCAGGATTACCAGATGGATTTGTTCAAGAGAGCAGGGGAGGCCAAATGACCTGCAACCTTTCGCCTGAAAATATCTATCCGCTGGTCAGCGCCGTTATTTTTGCAGGAGTGGTGGGCGTCACGCTGTTGGGTGCGGTGGTTGCGGCGGCGTCGAACCGGCTTGTTTACAGTGTCAGCGGTCTGGCCCTCTGCTTTGTCGGCCTTGCCGGCTTGTACGTTTTCCTGCAGAGCCCCTTTCTGGCGTTGATGCAGATCCTGATCTATATCGGCGCCGTGTGCGTAGTGATCATGTTCGCGATCATGCTGGCCGATACGGGCGTGGAGAAGGCCTCGCGACGGCGCGCGCTGCTTGCAGGCATCGCAAGTTTTCTGGTGGCCGCGATGCTTGCGCTTGCGCTGATCGTATTGATCGGCAGAACCTCATGGATGCCGAAGGCTGTGCCGGTGAATGCCGGTTCCGTGCAGGATCTCGGTCGTGCGCTGCTGACCCGTTACGGCTTTGCTTTTGAACTGCTTTCGGTTGTGTTGTTGCTGGCCATCCTGGGGGCTCTGGTGGTGGCGCGGACAGGACGGGGATCCCACCGTGAATAATTTTGATTTTATTGGCTATTTTATACAGGCCGGCGGTCATCTCGGCGCGTATCTGGCGGTCGCGGCGCTGCTGTTTGCCATCGGGTTTTTCGGCTTTTGCCGGCACCGCACGCTCGTGGGCATGCTGGTTTCCGGGGAGCTGATTCTGGCGGGCGCGTCGCTCAATTTCGTGGCCTTCAGCCGTTTTCTGGCCGCCGACCCGGTGACGGGTCAGGCGTTTGCGCTGTTCATCATGGGCATTGCCGCCGCCGAGGCGGCCATCGTGCTCAGCATCATGATTGCCG
>JBAXJV010000334.1:0-3616 GCA_037137675.1 bacterium
AGCCTACAGCCTAAACCGCTACAGCCTTGGCGTCCCTGTGGGACGCCAGTGAATATGAAGCAAGGTATATACTCGCAGAAACATCATGCCCACCATGTAACCGTGCGTCAGAATTCAAAAAACACAACGCCATCAATGCCAAGCCCATAACAAACGACACGCATCCTAGGAACCGAATCATAAACCGATCACCGATCACCGACCACCCCATCCTCTACTCCCTGAGCACGCAGATTTAGTCATAGGTCGCGCAACTGCACAACGCACACCTACACAACTACCTGACGATCGATACCCAACGGTCCGGGCTTTCGAGTGCCTTCCGTCCGGTTTCAATCAGGGCCGCGATTTCCAGGGTCTCGGCCTCCGGCGCCGAGGGGTGGCCGGTATCGAAAAACCGCAGCATGGCCTCGATGAAGCGCGGAAAGAAATCATCCATTTTTGTGACCGACACGCCCTTGCCCTCGCCAAATTGCATGCTGATCTCGAAGGGTTGGACAGAGTTCTGGTTGAAGAGCCCGCGCCGCCCGTCGGGGTAATCAATAATCATAACGCGGGCGTCGCGGTTGCCGCACTGCATTACGCGTGATGCGCCGGTTCCCAGAGCCATCACCAGCATCTCAAGCTGGTGAATCGCGTAGATCTCGAACACGCCCGGACCGCCCGTCGCCGCAAAATGCACAGGCTTGTCCGCCGCTCTTTCAGCCAGCGCCTGCTCGAATGCGGAACCGTAACGCAGCGCCGAACAAGACATCATCGGCGTTCCGTGCTTGTGCGCTTTGGCGAACAGCCGCTGCGCCGCCGCCAGAGAGGGCGCGATCGGCTTGTCAATGTAAACCGGCTTGCCGCTACGCAGCGGCAGATCGGCCAGAACTTCGTGCTGCTCGGCATTGTCGGGCGAAAGCACCACCAGGCAATCACACTCGCGCACCACGGTCGCCAGATCCGGCGCCTTCAGGACCTTCTGCTCCCGGCACCAGTCGTCAATCGGTTTCTTGCCTGCAACCGGCTGCGCTTCCCAGGCCATGGCTACTTCAAACTGTTCCTTGAAAGACGATGCGCGAATCATCGCGGGGTAGTTATTCGCGTGCCATTCATCAATGTAGTAATCAAGGAAACCGATTTTTTTCATCGGACGGCCACCTCGCGGTTCTTCTTCGCGGAAAGATAGAAGGCGTCGAGGATGCGTTGCGTTCCGATGACGGAGTCAATGTGCGCGGGCGACTTGCGTCCCGTGGCGGCACATTCTAGAAAACTGTCGATTTCTTTATTGAACATCGAAGCCGGGCGGAGCGACGGCTGGGTCTTGTACAAAACTCCATCGCGGTGGCTGTAAACGGTGAAATCGCCGCCGTATTGCAGCCGCACGCCGCCCTTTTCACCAAGGAACTCAATGTACATCGCGCCGTCACCGATGTTCTGCGCCCAGGCTCCTTCGAAGGCGATGTTCGGGCCTCTGGTCCGGATCAGGCCCGAGACATATTCCTCCACATCGCAAATGCCCTCGAAATTCGGCGGCCCTGCCCACATGTTCAAATAGGCATAATTCCTCAGCTCCCCGCCGAGCTTGGCGTAGGCGGCCCCCGACACTGCTACCGGTTTCGGGAAGTTCAGGCAGTACAGGATGAGGTCAATAAAATGAACGCCCCAGTCAATCATCACCCCGCCGCCGGATTTGGCCCTGGTCGTGAACCACCCGCCCAGGCCCGGAATCGAGCGGTGGGCCTTGAACACGGCGTGCACGTGGTAGACAGTTCCCAGATCTCCCTGCCGGATCAGCTCCCGGATCGCGTTCACATTGCTGCTAAAGCGGTTGACCACGCCGATGGCCAGCATCCGCCGGTACCGGTGCGCCGCCGCCTGCATGGCCTTCGCCTGCGTCATGTTCAGCGCGATGGGCTTTTCGCAGAGGACGTGCTTGCCAGCCTTCAGGCAGGCAATCGAAACCGGGGCATGCAGGTAGTTGGGCAGGCATACGCTGACCGCCTCAATCGCAGGATTGTTCAAGATCAAGCGGTAATTCGCAATGGCCTTGGGCACGCCGTGCGCCGCCGCCAGCCTTTCCGCTTTGGATTTTACAATATCAGCAACACACACCAACTCCGCGTGAGAACTGGCGGCATACGCCTCCGCATGAGTTTTGCCGATCGTTCCACATCCGATGATCGCACACTGCATTTTTCTTGGCTTGCTCATGACTATTCCTTTAGTTGCTTAATCACTTGGGCGGGGTGTAGTCCACCGCCACGCGGCGAAACTCCTCCCGTGCGGATTGCTCCGCCGCCAAGCAAACCATATGTGACCGCCATGCGTCCAGCGAGAGATAAGAAATCGCTTTTCTGGCCTTGTTGGCATGGTGCCTCCAAAATACGCCCAAAACGACTGGGTGAGTGCTTTCACAGGGGGTATGACACTAAAGTGGAACCGGATTGTCAGGCGCGACAGCGCGATGTTTATTCGCCTGCATGTGTGTCTGGGGCATGGATGTCGGATGGCGACCTGGGCCAAAAGGCCACGCGGCGCAGCCGCGCGGGTACGAGGGAAAGAATTACGAATTAAGCGAATACTAGAGAGGAGTTACTACGAAATACGCTAAAGGCGCGAAAGGGATTTTTTACCACGGATTTTGCGGATGGGACGGATAAGGCTACGGGGTGAAGAAAGCGGGAGTAGCGATTGAGTGTGCGAAACACTTAACAAGGGGCCATTTCTAAACAAGGGGACATTTCTAACGAGTCTTGACACTTCAACGTCGCGCTTGCACTTTCGGCTCTCTTCTGACAAACTTACATTATAAGGACGTTTCTTTTGCCGGTCCTTCCGGGCGTGTGCCCGTGCCGACACAAGAGCGATTCCTTATCAACAACAGGAGCCTTTAATGAAGGGGATGGTATTCACAGAATTTCTGGAAATGGTGGAGGAGAAGTTCTCGCTTGAATTGTGCGACAGCATGATCGAGCAGGCTGTCACTGAATCCGACGGAGTCTATACCTCGGTCGGGACCTACAACTATAAGGAAATGGTGGCATTGGTGGATGCCCTGTCCGCGCTTACCCATGTCCCTGTTTCGCAGTTGCTTAAGACATTTGGCGAGCACTTGCTTGGGCGGTTTGTAGCGAAGTTTCCGCAGTTTTTTGTCGGGATGTCCTCGACCTTTGACTTCCTGCCGCAGATTGAGCGCTTCGTCCACCTCGAAGTCAAGAAACTGTATCCAGACGCCGAACTGCCGTCGTTCAGTTTTAACAAGGTAGGACCGGGCCGGATGGAAATGACCTATCAGTCCTCCCGGGGACTTGCCGATGTTGCCGAAGGGCTGATTATCGGCACCATGAAGCATTTCGGTGAATCACTGGACCTCAAGAGGACGGATCTGAAGGACGATAAGAGCGCCGCGATTTTCATGATCACAGATCCCAGGCTGAAGCAATGAGCGCAGACGGCGAAATCCTTGCGAGAAGGTACAAGAGGGAAAGGCTCGCCCGAATACAGGCCGAGGAAATAGCCGAAAACAAAAGCCGTGAGTTGTATTTGAAAGGGCTAGAACTGGAGCGTTCGCTTGCGCAAACCAACCGCAGCAAGCAGGAAATAGAGACGTTGCACAAGGCGCTCGAAGCAT
>JBAXJV010000335.1:0-3605 GCA_037137675.1 bacterium
CGCAGCGTTTGTAAGTTGCCGATTGTGGCTGGCAGCGCAGCCAGACGATTATCGCTCAAGTAGAGCGTTGTCAGCGCGGGCAGTTCCCCGATGGTAACCGGGAGTTCCGTTAATTGGTTTGCGCCCAGATCCAGCCACAGTAGTTTCGGCAATTTAATGATTTCGACGGGCAGCACTGTCAGGCCGGTCTGGCGCAGACTTAACCGTTCCAGCGACTGGAAGGCATAAAGCGTTACCGGGAACACCGGTTGCGGCTGTGCGTTAAGTGAAATAAAGCGCACCGGCGTAGGGGAGGCTGCGGCCTCGGTCAGGTTGGTATATTTACGGCCAAAATCCGGCTTCTTCCAGAATTGATCCCTTGGGAAACACCCGCACAGTATCGTCAGCAGTAGGGTTAGAGTCAGTGATCGAAGCATGGTTGGTCTGGTGAAGTTGAACATGCCTTGCATAATACGCCAGCGCTCGCGCTGTGACAATGCCGTAAATTTCTAATACAAGGCGAATAACGAAGTTCTGTCGAATAACGAAGTTCTTGACGGGGAGGGGGTGGTGGATGCACTATTAAGTTTCTTTTGGGTGCGCATAACAAGTTGGACGGGTTGCCCGGTAGCGGACTTGGCACCCCAATCAAACGAATACTATAAGGAGAGCAAAAATGGCGATCAAGATTGGCATTAATGGATTCGGACGGATTGGCCGTATGGTTTTTCAAGCGATTTGTGACCAGGGGCTGCTGGGCAAGGAACTGGATGTGGTCGCGGTGGTGGATATCTCAACCGATGCGGATTACTTCGCCTACCAGATGAAGTACGATTCGGTGCATGGTCATTTCAAGCACGAAGTGGCAACCCGCAAAAGCGCTCCGGCGGTTGAAGCCAATGACGTGCTGGTTGTCAACGGCCATTCCATTCAGTGCGTAATGGCGACGCGCGATCCGTCGGCGTTGCCATGGAAGGCCCTGGGCGTGGAGTATGTGATTGAATCAACCGGCCTCTTTACAGATTCCGAGAAGGCCAGCGGACATCTTCAAGCGGGCGCCAGGAAGGTCATCCTTTCCGCGCCGGGCAAGGGCGATGTCAAGACGATCGTGATGGGCGTGAATGAACAGGAATACGATGCCGCCAAGCACAACATTGTTTCGAATGCATCCTGTACGACAAACTGTCTGGCGCCTCTGGTGCATGTGCTTCTGAAGGAAGGCATTGGCATCGAGACCGGACTTATGACCACGATTCATGCCTATACGGCGACGCAAAAGACCGTGGATGGTCCCTCCAAGAAAGATTGGCGCGGCGGTCGTGCGGCGGCCTGCAATATCATTCCGTCGAGCACCGGCGCAGCGAAGGCTGTCGGAGAAGTGCTGCCGGCCACCAAGGGAAAACTCACCGGTATGTCCTTCCGCGTTCCGACACCTGATGTTTCGGTCGTGGATCTGACCTTCCGTTCGATGCGCGACACCTCGATTGTGGAAATTGACGGCTTGCTGAAGAAGGCCGCTCAAACTTACTTGAAGGGCATTCTCGGCGTAACGGAGGAGGAGCTGGTTTCGAGCGACTTCATCCACGACCAGCGCTCATCCATTTATGATTCGCTGGCCACGCTGCAGAATAATCTGAAGGGCGAGAAACGCTTCTTCAAGGTTGTCTCGTGGTACGACAACGAATGGGGCTACTCTAATCGCGTGGTGGATCTCGTCCGCCACATGGCCAAGGCCGGCGGCAAGTAAGTTGCGTCAGGAAAGGTGTTCGGTGTTCGGGAGTGCAGGATGTGGCAAGCAGAGTTGTTATATCGTCACTGAACACTGAACACTGAACACTGAACACCAGGTGCAGCAAGCAGCAAGGTCAACGTAGTAGCCAACGTAAAGGCGGATATGAACAAGCTGACGATTCACGATGTTGACGTGCGTGGTCACCGCGTACTGATGCGCGTGGACTTCAATGTGCCCATCAAGGATGGCGTGGTGTCCGACGAGACGCGTATTACTGCGGCCTTGCCGACGATCATGCACTGTCTTAATCAAGGCGCCAGCGTTGTGCTGATGAGCCATCTGGGTCGCCCCAAAGGCAATGGTTACGAGGCCGCTTTCAGCTTGAAACCCGTCGCCGAGCGCCTGGCCAGACTGGTCGGGCGTCCGGTGCAATTTGGATCCGACTGCGTGGGTGCGGAGACTCTGGCAATGGCCTTGGCGCTCAAGCCGGGCGAAGTCCTGCTGGTCGAAAATACCCGCTTCTATAAAGAGGAGGAGGGTAAGGTCAAGCTGGGCGATGACGCCACGGACGAGCAAAAGAAGGCGGCCAAGTCCGCGATGAAGGTCAAGCAGCTGGCGCTGGCGGAGAAGCTGGCGGCATTGGGTGACGGCTCAATTTACATCAACGACGCCTTCGGCAGTGCGCACCGGGCACACGCTTCCACGGCAATTGTCTGCAAGTTCTACAAAAAGAACGTGGCCGGCTTTCTGATGGAAAAGGAAATTGATTACCTTGGCCGTGCACTGGCAGCGCCAGAGCGTCCCTTTGTGGCAATTCTCGGCGGTGCCAAGGTCAGCGATAAGGTCAATGTCATTAGCAACCTGTTGACCAAGGTGGATGCCTTGATCATTGGTGGCGCGATGGCCTACACCTTTTACCGTGCCAGGGGGTTGCCTACTGGTAAGTCTCTGGTTGAAGAAGATAAGGTTGATCTGGCGAAGGAACTGCTGGCCAAGGCCGTGGCGGCTAAGGTCAAGCTGCTTTTACCAGTGGACCACGTGGTTGCCGATGCCTTTGCCGCTGACGCGAAAACCGCCATTGTTGGTGAAGCCGGAATTCCGGATGGCTGGATGGCTCTCGATATCGGACCCCGGTCACAGGCGCTTTTTGCTGCAGAAGTCTGTCAGGCCAAAACCGTTGTTTGGAACGGTCCGATGGGCTGCTTCGAAATGCCGCCTTTTGCGGGAGGCACGCTGGCGGTAGCCAACGCCATTGCCGGGACGAAGTGTCTGAGCATCGTTGGTGGCGGCGACAGCGTGAGCGCTGTGAACAAGAGTGGGTTGGCACCGAAAATGACCCACATCAGCACTGGCGGCGGGGCCAGCCTTGAATTTCTAGAAGGCAAGAAACTCCCTGGCGTGGAAGCATTGACAGACAAGTAAGCCTGGAAAGAAGTCAGAAGCCAGAATTCAGCAGTCAGCGTTTTTTTGATGCCGGATTCATTCAGTGTTCTTTATTGAAGTGAATAAAGGAATTTTATGTCGAGACAAAAAATTATTGCCGGTAACTGGAAGATGAACAAGACGCCGGGCGAAGCCGTCGGCCTTGCGCAGGCGATCAAAACCGCCTGCGCCAAGGCGCCCAGGGCCCAGGTTGTGGTGTGCCCGCCGTTGACTGCGCTGGCCGCGGTATCCGCCGTGGTGCGGGGCAGTGCTGTGGCGCTGGGCGCGCAAAACATGCACTGGGAAAAGTCCGGCGCCTACACCGGTGAAGTCTCCGCCGCCATGCTGCTCGATCTGGGTTGCAGTTATGTGATTCTTGGGCACAGCGAACGGCGCACTTTTTTCGGCGAGACGGATACGACCGTCAATCGCAAGGTTAAAGCAGCCCTGTCGGCGGGATTGATTCCAATAG
>JBAXJV010000336.1:0-3603 GCA_037137675.1 bacterium
CTCGTCAAAGCCCCCTCCAGACGGCGGACGTTGTTATGTATGGATTTGGCGATAAACTGCACGGCCTCTTCAGGCATGGTCATATTGTGATGGGTCATCTTGGTGTGCAGGATGGCCATGCGCGTCTCGTAGTCCGGCGGCTGCAGCTCGGCCACCTGGCCCCACTCGAAGCGCGAAACCAGCCGCTGCTCCAAACCTTGAATCTCCGAGGCCGGACGGTCGCTGGTCATCACAATCTGCCGCCGGGCGTCGAAGAGCGTGTTGAAGGTGTGAAAAAACTCCTCCTGCATACGTTCTTTGCCGGCTAGAAAATGAATGTCGTCAATCAGCAGCAAATCCACTCCGCGGTACTTGCGCCGGAACTGGACCAGCGCGCGGTTTTGCAGGCTATCAATGTATTCGTTGGTAAAGGTTTCCGAGGAGAGGTAGCAGACCTTGGCGTTTTGGCGGCCTAGCACATGGTGCGCAATGGCCTGCATTAAATGGGTTTTGCCCAACCCCGATCCGCCGTAAATAAACAAGGGGTTGTAGGCGTGTGCCGGGGCCTGCGCGACAGCCATGGCGGCGGCGTGAGCAAAATTATTGGACGGGCCGATGATGAACTCGTTAAAGCTGAAGCGCGGGTTCAGCATGGAATCCGTTGTGCCTACCGCGCCGCGTTTGGGTGCGTGGCCTGGCCCGGCTGCAGGCCGCAAGCTGGTCAGGGGCGCTGTGGCCTGAGCGGCGGCGAGCGCGGCATCCGGCGATGCGTGTTCGAGGGGCTGGGTTACCTTGAGGCGGATCGAGCAGGCTTCCCCTGTGGTGGCGGTTACGGCGTTCTGCATGATCGGCAGGTAGTTTTCCTCCAGCCAGGTCTGGTAAAAATCATTGTCCACGCCCAACACCAAATTCTGATTATCCAGCGCTACTGGACGGATCACGGCAATCCAGCGCTCGAAAACATCGGGATGTAACAGACTGCGCAAATGCGCACAAGCCCCTTGCCAGATTATTTCAGCAGTATTCTCGCTCACTAGTATTCCTCAAACTTTCCGGTTGTGTCGCTTTCGCAAACGCGTGTTCCGACCTTCCCACACGGCACGGGCGACAACCTTATAAATCAAGCCAGATGGCAGAGTTAAATTGAACTAACCAGCAAGTTATAAACAAGTTATAAACAGGCTCGCGATGGGCTTCACCGTCACCCAATAGGTTGAGACAATAAGACTACGCTGCAACGGCCACAAGAAAAAAACTGCTAACTGTAAAGTTTTTTTGTTTTGCGCTATGTGTAGCGTTGCCTATCCATGAGTAACACTATATACAGATCCGCATGGTTAGATAAATATTTGCGAAGAGCATTGCAGAACGCGCTGATGCAGTGACATAAAAGATCTCAATGTTAGGAATTTGTGAGGAAACAAAGGGCAATGCAGAGGCAGAAATCAACAACTAGCGTGCTGATTGTTGGAAATACGCTGGAATCGGCGGATTTGCGCTATGTCGCGGGCTATCGAACCAGCGATCCGATTGTCTACGCACAAGTGGCGGGGCATGGGCATCTTGTGGTTTCCGCTATGGATAAAGCCTGGGCGGCCCAGTGCGCGCCAGGTTTAACCGTGTGGTCCCCGCAGGATCTGACGCTTTCGAAAGCCATGCGCCGCCGCCTGTCGGACTGGGCCTTTGCGTTGTTGAGCAAACTGGGCGCGAGCCGCGTGCAAGTGCCTGCAACTTTTCCGCTGGGAGTAGCGCAACGTCTGGCGCGGCGTGGCGTGCGATTAGACGTGGCCGCTGCCGGGGTCTTTCCGCAGAGGCGAGTCAAGAGTGCGGACGAGGTAGCGCGGATTCGTCAGTCCCAGCGGGCCGCAGTGGCTGGCATGCGGGCCGCCTGGGCGCTGCTGCGCGCAGCCGCACCGGATGCTCGGGGCATGCTCATGCACAACGGTGCGCCGCTCACTGGCGAGCAGGTCAGACGCGCGATTAACGTAGCGGCCATGGCTTATGATTGCGTGGGCGGTGAGCCGATTGTGTCTTGCGGCGAACAGTCTGCTGATCCGCATGGCATTGGAGGAGGTCCGCTGCAAGCCGGAGAACCGATCATCATCGACATTTTTCCGCAGCACGCTTTCACTGGCTACTGTGGCGACCTGACGCGCACAGTTTGTAAGGGTCCGCCCAAGCCCGGACTGCGAGCCATGCATGCGGCTGTGGCTGCCGCGCAACGACTGGCGCTTGCGACTGTGCGTGCCGGTGTTTACGGCAGCACCGTGCATCACGTTGTGCAGGCCGAGTTTGAACGGCGGGGCTATAAAAACGAAGTTGTGAATGGCCGTCCGGCAGGTTTTATTCACAGCACAGGCCACGGGGTGGGTCTGGAAATTCATGAAGCACCGTCGCTTGGCCTGCGCCCCGACCGCCTGCAGGCGGGCGCCATCGTCACTGTCGAGCCAGGGCTTTATTACCCTGGCATGGGCGGCGTGCGTATCGAGGATACCGTATTGGTCACGCGCCAGGGCGCAGAGCTGCTGGTTCCCTGCGCGCGCGGATTGGTTATCGCGTAGTTTTTCTGCAATAAAGTAAGCCTTGCAGGCGTCTCTAATAAAAGCAGGCTTCAGCTTCGCGGCAGCTTTGGTGGGTGTCGCGCAATCCAGTGAAAGGGTCGAATGTATCAGACACGCGTTGGTAGTTTTGTGTTGGCCGTGGCGCTTGGCATGAGTGCGTTTGGTTTGGCAATTGCCGCGCCAGTGTGCACCAATTTACCGCCTGCGGTGGCGACCAATCGCCCGCACGGGTCCGGAGCCGGTGACGAACCGCGACGCGGGGCATGGGGCGAGCGCCGGAGCGGATCTTCCGACGGGGTGCTGCAACAGGAAACCCAGATCACGAAACTGCTGGGACGGCCGGATGTTGTAAAGGAGCTGAATCTTTCGAACGACCAGCTGCAGGTGCTGAAGCCGGCGCGCGAGGATTTAACCCGGCGTTGCGAGGAGACAATCCGCAAACTGGAAACCTCGCTGGTGCGGCAGGTGGATCTGCTCAAACAGGATAACCCCGACGCCGGCGCTCTGGATGAGGCGGTCGAAGCCTCTGGGCGGCTACGCACGGAACTGGCCAAGCTCAGGATGCAACATCTGGTGCTGATCCTCAAAACAATCAATGCAGATCAACGTCGCAAGTTGAACAGTTTTCTGCAGGAGTACAGCGACCGGGATAAGAAAAAGACCGGTGACAACGGGCGGCGTGACCGTGTTAAGCAAATGCTGAGCGACCGCCTGCTCGGGGATGCCAACACGAATGGCCCGGTAAAAAAACCATAGGGCTGCCGGGGCGGGTGTGGTTTAGAAGGCCGGGCTGTATTACTTAACAACAGCCAGTTTGTCTTTGAAGTGCTCGTAGCCGCCTGCGAGCGGCGTGGAGTTTCCGTCGGCGTCGAGCGTACAAACACCTTCTGCGGCGGCGGTCAGCGATCCGATGCGCGAGCAGCTCAGGCCCAGGGTCGCCTTCCAGGCTGTTTCGAAGGCCATCCGGTGTTTTGCCGCCACGCTGAAAAGAAGTTCAAAATCCTCGCCGTCTTGCAGGGCATGGGCCACCGGAGTATGGGCGTCGGGGTGTGCAAAAACTTCC
>JBAXJV010000337.1:0-3575 GCA_037137675.1 bacterium
GTAGTAAAGACCGCAGCCCAGATTGTTCCGGGCAGTGCAGTTTATCATGTGAAAGCGGTTGCTGCCGCTGCCGGGATGAAATCCGTTGCCAGTGCAGTGTGCAACTGTGCAGCCCTCGGCTGCAAAATCATCGCAGGTCTGAAACCCGAACCCGTCACCGTTGTAGTCATTAACTGTCACGCCACGGACCGTCACCCGGTGCGCGTTGAGCGCCAGAAAACCGCAGGCGCGGCAGCCGTTGGCCTTGACGGGATTCTGTTTGCGATTGCCCTCGATGCGCAGATTTTCGAGGGTTGCATCGCTGATGTTTTCGGCGGAGACAACCGGGAAGAGCGTTTCGACCACGCCGCCGTTTGCGCCGAGGTAGTCGTGCTGGTGCGGCCGGTTGGTGAACCATATATCGCCCTCGCGGCGCACAAGCGTGGCGACGGTGGTGTAGAATCCGAAGGCGTTGTTATCACGGATCAGCACGCCGTCGCCGGGGTTGAAAATGTCGGGCGTGTCCAGCTCCAGATCGCGGTGTCCGTAGCCGAGAAAACAGGTGATGCGGGCGGATTTCATCGGGGCCTTGAGCAGCACCGTGGCCGATCCCTGACCGCGCACATGGACCCCCGTTCGCAGATGCATGGAGTCGTGCATCAGGAAGCGGCCCTTGGAAAGCACAACCGTTCCGCCGCCAAGGCAGGCGCAACGGTCAATGGCGGCCTGAATCTGCGTGTTGGTAAAACCGGGAATATCGCTGCGGGCGTTGCCGACGGTTAGGTTCATAGTGGCTTCAGGCTAGTGCTTATCGCACTAAAAGCCAATGCAGTTTTTCATCTCTGGCGGGCGGGGTCTCGAAGCGCACCGTGAAACCGGTCGGGGTCTGCCCGACCACGGCCTGCCTTGAGAGCCAGCTTAATTGCACAAAAATTGCATAGTTGTCGTCACTTTCACGGTTCGCAAAATTCACGGCCAGTTCCTTTTCTCCGGCCTTGACGGGAATCGCGATGCCGCGCAGGTTGGTTGCCATGGTGGGCGTGGCCGAGATGCCGCCGACCCCGGTCAGTCCGCCGGGTACAGAGATGCCGTTGCCATCGAATTTCATGGTGCCGCTGACCGGCGAGACGGTCAGCGCCGCCTCCTTCCGGTCCGCGCCATAGAGCCATTTGATGGGCTGGGCGCGGCCGTTGGGCTGGGCAAAGAAAATGGCGCTCTCAGCGGTATCGCCGGCGAACACAATGCCGTTATTGCAGGCGGAGTTGAAAACCATCAAATTGTCCCACGGCGGACTGGCGTCCGGCTGGCTTGCAAGATCCTTTTCCAGGCTGCCGCTTCCACCGGCCACGGTCAGTACGGCATGCCGCATGACTCCGTGGTTGACCACATCGAATACAGGCGCCGGAAAGGCGCCGGGCACGGCGTCCCAGAGCCAGCTGCGAAACGGGATGGGCTTGAATGGATCCGGGCCAATGGCCTGCTCAATGGCGTCGCCAGTCGCAAAATCAACGGCCGTGCCTGCAAACGGGGCGGGTGCGAGCCGCAAAATCTTTTTTGAACCCAGCTTGTTAACCTGGGGAGATTCCACGCCGTCGGAAACATCGTATACGTTCACGCCGGGCGCGATGACGTAACGCAGCGGCTGATCGTGTCCGTCGCTGGTGTAGTTATCGTTCCGGTAGAGCGTGGGCGCCCCGGCCGATTTTGCGCCCCACCAGTGCCGGACAATGCGTAAGTCTCTGGTGCCGTCCGGATTGACATTCAGGCTGTCAATCAAGTACCAGCGCCGGATCTGTCCCACCGCCTTCTTGCCGCCAACATATTCGCCGGGCTGATCCACAGCGAAATAGCGTCCTGCGACTTCGGGGCCAGCCGGGGCGTCAGCCGACAGCCGGATCAGTCCGCCGATCTTCAAAGATGCAATGCCGAGGTTGTTCGACTCCACGGTGGTGGGGTAGGTTTTGCCCTGAAAAACCGGATCCGGAGCGCGGTCGAGCGGGCTGGCCGTCCATGAGGCCGGACGCACGATCCGCACGACGCCGTTGGTGATCCATTTGGCAGGGTTGAGGTTGATCAGCGGACGTCCGGAGCCGAGCGTGTCAGCTTTGGTGGCAGCCTTGTATTTTAATTCGGCGGTCGCGGGATTCCAGGACTCCACTTTGCCGCGGAAGGCATTGATCTCGCTTTGCACGAAGGCTGCGTAGATCACGCCGTTTTCGTCTCCGGCCGTGGAGTGCACATCACCCATATAGGAGAAGCGGGCGTCAAAAAGATAATTATCGCCCTGCGAATAGTTGTGGCGCCAGAGCATGAAATCAAAGGTCTGGTTTTCATTGTGCGACCAGGTATCCATGCGCAAGACATTGACATGATTTTTGTTGTGAATCAGCGCGCCCTTTTTAATGTCGGCATCCGTATCGGCGAGGAAATACCACATTTGTTTCGCTTTATCGTAGCCCAGCGACTGGACGTAAAGCCGCTGCACGGTGCTGTAGTCGCCGCTGTTCATGAAGGCGCCGGGGAAAAGCCCGCGAATGGTGCGCACATAGAAGCGCTGGGCCTTGCCGGCTTTGACATCTTCCTGCAACCAGTCGCGGTAGCTGTTCGATCCATTCAGGACCGCGTTGTTCAACTTGATCATGGGCTGGTAATCCCAGTGCGGCAGACTCTGGCCTTGCGGCAAGTCCAGCACGCGGTTGATTTCAAGACCCGTCACCTGAGGCGGCATGATTTTGAGAGTTCCCGTGCGGTAGTCTATGACTGTCACGCCGGGCCCTTTGCCCCAGCCCTTATTCGATGGGGCAGGGGCGGGCGGGTTGAGCCAGATGCCTTGCGTATTGTTTTTGGGCGTCCAGCCTTTCGGCGCCTCGGGTGGAATAATCAGCATTCCTCCGCCTGCAGCAATCAATTGGGCGGAGGCGTTGGTGAAAGTTTCGCTGGCCTGCTGTGGCGTGCCCACGGGGCCAAACTGGTTCAGGGCATAGACGGGCCCTGCGCCAATCGACGGAACGTTGGTGATCGGGCCGTGCGATACGGGCGCCTGCCCCGGCGCCGGTAAATTAATTCCCAGCACTGCGGCCGCAAAACTTATCCATTTGATGGTTGACCTGTTCATCTTGCCCCTTATGCGTCTGACTGCTACTGCACTAAAACCCAATCCAGCACCGCGCCATCCGGAGCGGGGCTGTCAAAGAGCACTTCAAAGCCCGCGCTAGTCTGTTTCGAAATGGCGTGATCGGCAGGCCATGAGGGCCGGATCACCAGCGCGTAAGCAGCGTCTGGCTGGCTGGTCGGGAATGAAATTATCGCGCGTGATTCGCCCTTAGCCACGGGAATATGGATGCCACGCAGGTTGGAAGAGCGGGTGGCCTGGCCCGCCAGTCCGCTGGCGTCGGCGATGCCATGACCGGCCAGATCGAGAGGTGCACCGGGGCTGAAATTCAAACAGCCGTTGCTTTCCACACCCAGCTGCCGTGCAACAAGGCCGGACCAGTGAATTACCTGCGGACGTCCGTTGGTAAGGTGCGGCTGCATGAAAAGCAGGGCGGCGCCGGCAGTATCACCTTCGAAACGGAGGCCTTGCCGGGATGCGGCCA
>JBAXJV010000338.1:0-3567 GCA_037137675.1 bacterium
GTGCGGCGGCGCCACCGGAGTATGGGACGGCATAGCCGATGACGTGAACCTGGTAAACGCCGGTCTGGGCGGCGGCCACACGCAAGGTCTCAACCGTGTTCAGGCTGTCGCGGGCGACGCCGCCGTTCGGGTAGAGCGTGGAACCGTCGGGGGCGGTCACCAACAGGTCGAGGTCGTTCACGAGCGTCACGCCCGCGCCGGCGGTGGCGGGGTAGTCAATCCAGACGAGGGCGATGTCGAGCGGGGTGTTGCTGACGGTGACGGTGACGGAGAAGGTATTGGTTGCGCCTGCGGACGCGGTGATTCGATCGTAAAGGCGCACCATGCGGCCGGAAGGATGGACGGTGTTCTGGATGTCCGGCTGGCCCCAACCTTCAACGTTGTTCGGGGAGAAGGTTGGAATCTCGCGTGTGGCATTGGTGCCGTACTGACCAGGGGTGAGCGACCGGGCGCCGCCGATCAGCATGGCTTTGAGCAAAGCGGCTGAAGGATTGGTGACGCCGGCGCGTTCGACCGCGTACTGCCGCATGAGAGCGACAGTGCCTGCGACCAGGGGTGTGGACATGCTGGTGCCGCCGCAGAAACAGTAACGGGGGTTTGAGGACAGGTCCCCCCATAGGCTGTCGCCGATCGATGATTTGGTCGAGATTACATCCGTGCCGGAGGCGACAAGATCGGGTTTAATGCGTCCGTCGCGCGTCGGGCCGCGACTTGAGAAGGCCGCCATACCCTGACGGTATGGGGAGGTTGTCGCGCTGTACGAAATGTAGTCGGTCCTAATCGGCGCGGCAGGATAATCCGAGGGCCAGGCCAAGCCATAGGTAGAGCTGGAGTAGCCGCCGCTACCGGGCGGCCGGTCGTTTTCGGTAGCGCCGACGGTCAGCACGTTTTTGGCGGCGCCCGGCGAACCGACGGATCCAAGGTCAATCACGCCGTCGGAATTTGCGTCAACACCTTCGTTACCGGCGGAGAAAACGGCAAGGTGGTCAGGAAAATCCCAGGCAAATTCGTCAGCTGAGACGCAATCGCTGCTGTATTGGCCCGCCGTGACCGAACCCCAACTGTCGGAGTGGATTCGTGCGCCATACCCGTAACTTTCCTCAAAAAGCGCGTAAACGCTGACGCCGAGGCCGGATAAATAACCATTCGCGTCCATTACGGACTGGTGCACAAGTAGCGCTTCATAGGCCGTGCCGTGGTAGAGGTTGGTGCTGGCTGCCCCGCTGCCAAGTATTGAACCTGCCGTGTGGGTGCCGTGGCCGCCGTAGGGATTGGGGTCTGAGGCGTCGCCGGGACGGCCGCGGGCGATCAGGGCGAGGACGCGGCCTTGGAAGTCGGGGTGCATGGTGGCCAGGTTGCCGGTATCGAGGCCGGTATCGGCGTGGCCCACGATCTGGCCTTTGCCGGTGAGGTTCCAGGTCTGATAGATGTTGGTGGTGTTCAGGTGCGTGCCGATGGCTGCCTGATTGTTTTGAGTCGTAATTTGCGCGCGTTCTTCAATCCACTGAACCTCGCCGAGGGCGGTCAGAGGATGGATCGCGCTCAGCGGAAGGGTTGCGTGAACAATACCCCAGCGTTTACCGGCGCTGGTCCCATCGACTGTTCCACCTGCGGACCGGACGGCCGCCGCGATGGACCCGGTATCCTCCGGCGCGAACGTCTGGATGGTTGTACGGATAAGCGTGGTTGGTGCTTGTGAAGCGATCAGTGAGGCGAGGAAAGGCTGGAGTTTGTCCGACGGCAAATACTCCTCAGCGGCCTGAATGGATGTGGCGGTCCCCAGTTTTGCCAGAGCGGCAGGGGTTAGTTCAGCCAACAGCGCGTTGTTCGGGAAGTAACCACGGACGATCGCACCAAGGGATGTAAGAAGCTGGCGCGAGGCGTCATTGACCGGTGTGTTGAACAACAAGATGAAAGGCGTAGTGTTACGCTTGGAAGGCGCTTGTTGGCCAGATGTGGATTTTGGAATGGACTGCACTTCGGGACTGAGCAGCAGGCGATTCGAGAGCATGGTCTGGCGGCCGGGCGGCAGGTCAGTGCGTGCGGTGAAGCGCGGGGTGGGGAAGGAGCGGCGGAGCGGGGCAAGCGTTATTTCGGTCAGGCAGGCGGTTGCGGTTTTCTGAATGCCGGTGGCAGAAACGGTTGAAAGCACCGATGTGACGCTTGCCAATGAGGTCAGGTTCGACAAGGTTGGTTTCGTCTGGATCTGCGCGCTTGCTTGCAGGCGCGGGTTTGTTTCAAGGCGTAGGGCTGCGGCGCGGCGGTGAGCGGAGCGGGTGTTGGTCCAGGCAGCAAGCCCCAGAAGCGTGAGGCACAGACAAACGAACAAAAGCATTTTTGTTCTAGCTACAAGCCCCCGTTTTCCTTTTGGCGCTGGCATGCGCCCATGGGGATTGGACTGAAAAATCGTTTGCATCTAAAAATTATGCCCCAAAAAGTTAAAAAATTCAAACCTCCAGTGCTCCACTCCAGTGCTCCATGGGCAGGCAGTCTGGCAGCTGTAATCACGATTTCTTAATGATTTCAGAATGGTGATGCTTCTGCGTTGACCGTAAAGTGTTGAGAAGCTACTCTAACGCCATGGCTTTCCCTGTTTTTAATCGAAACGCGCTGCGTATCCGTCCGCTGGGTGATCGCGAGAATAAATTGCGTATCGAACGCGACGCAGTGGATCCCGATGCGGCTCCAGCGGCACTCCCGCCATCCGCTGCCGCGCACACCATCGAGGTGGCCGAGCGCATCCTGCGTGCGCGGCGTGCGGGGCGACCGGTGGTGCTGGCCTTTGGAGCGCACACCATTAAGAACGGATTAGCACCGGTGCTGATCCGGCTGATTGAACGCGGCTGGGTGACGCACCTTGCTACCAATGGTGCGGGTATCATTCACGACTGGGAATTTGCTTATCAGGGGGCCAGCAGTGAGGATGTGCGCGGCAACGTCGCGCGCGGAGAATTTGGCATCTGGGAGGATACCGGCTTCACTATTAATCTGGCGCTGGCCATCGGGGCCTATCGAGGTTTTGGCTACGGCGAATCCATCGGGGCCCTGATCGAAACGGAACGGCTGGTGATCCCGTCGGCTGAAGCATTGGCATCCGAAGCGGCGGCGGCATTGGCGGATGATCCTGAGCGCGCGGCGGCGGCGGCGGACCTGCTGGGCATCGTGCGACGTTTCCAGCTGACGCCCGGTGAACGACACGTGCCGCACCCATTCCGGCGATACAGCGCGCAAGCCGCAGCTTACCGCTTGCACGTGCCCTTCACCGGTCACCCCATGATCGGGCACGACATTATTTATACGCATCCGATGAATCATGGCGGGGCGATCGGGCGAACCGCGCTGCGGGATTTTCTGAGTTTTGCACACAGCATCAATCAATTAGACGATGGCGTTTATCTCTCTGTGGGTTCGGCCGTGATGTCGCCGATGATTTTTGAGAAGGCCCTCTCCATGGCGCAGAATCTTCACTTACAACAGGGGGCCCCACTTGTTGGTCATTTCATTGCCGTAGTGGATCTGGCTGAATCGTCGTGGGATTGGGCCACATCGGGCGAGCCGCCACCGACC